>CAKVCJ010000336.1 GCA_934725655.1 uncultured Brachyspira sp. | reverse complement strand
TTTATGGTATAGGAGGAAGAGCTGATATCATTATTCCTATAGTTATGGCATTAGCTTATGGGCTTTTATTTGCTTCGCTTCTTACACTCATATTCTTGCCTTGTATGTTTATGGTTATGTTTGACTTGAGATTAATAAAGATACCTGAAACTATAAACAAAAATGAAGATATGACTACGATAATAACTAGTACAGGCAAATAAGCTTTTTCATATTTTTCTTACATTAAATAAGCCATTAATAAAATAATGGCTTATTTTTTTATTTAACTGCAAACATATTATTTTGACAATTTATAAAATTTTATATATAATTTATAAATATTATTTTTTAGGAAAAACTATGAGAATAGGATATGGATATGATTCGCATGTATTTCAAGAAAACCGCAAATTAATTTTAGCAGGAATAGAAATACCATATCATTTGGGATTAAAAGGACATTCAGATGCCGATGCTGTAATACATGCTCTAATAGATTCTATATTCGGAGCATTAGCTTTGGGAGATATAGGAAGTCATTTTCCAGATAATGATGAAAAGTATAAAGACATATCTTCTATGGAACTATTAAAACAAACAGTTTCAATCATGACAGAAAAAAATTATCTTCTCTCTAATACTGATATTACTATCATTATAGAAAAGCCTAAAATGAGAGACTTTATAGATTTAATGAGAGAAAACCTATCAAAGGCTCTTAATACTAATATAGATAATATTTCTATTAAAGCTAAAACTAATGAAAAAATGGATGCTGTAGGTGAAGGTAAAGCCGTAGCTGTGCATTGTGTAACATTATTAGAAAAAATATAAGAGAAAAAATATGGGAACAAAAATTACAAACAAATATTTACTTGATTTAGTATCAAGAAGCTTTGCTTTAACTATACCGCTATTAGATAAAAATAAAAAATCTAAAGTAGAAGTGCAATATTTATTAGCAAGAATTATAGATACTATAGAAGATTCTATGCATAATACTAATGATAAAGAAACACTAATAACAGGATTTATTAATATATTAAAATCTTCAAGTTTAGAAAATATTAAAAATCTTGATAATTTTAAATATATTGTATTGGAAAAAACAATAAATGATAATGATAAAATATTGATAGAAAATATTGATTTAGTATTAAAAACATTTTTTAGTTTTGATTATCATATAAAAAACATGTCTATATCATATTTAAATGAAATGGGTTATGGAATGATATATTATCAGGACCATAGTATAAACAATTTTGAGGATTTGAATGATTATTGTTATTATGTTGCAGGAACTGTAGGGGTATATTTAACTGAACTTGTTAGAGCTTTGGATAATTTACCGCTTGATAAAGAAAAAGCAAAAAGGTTTGGAAGATTCCTTCAAAAAGTAAACATAATAAAAGATGTGAGAAATGATTTTAAAGAAAATAGAATATTTTGGCCTAAGAATTTATTTAACGATGATAATATAGCATCATATTTTCAAGATGAAACTTATAAAGATAAGGCTGTAGAGATTCTAAATAAGATGGTTGATAATGCTATGGAGGATTTTGAGGATACTATAAAATATATAATAGAAATAGAAAAAAAGACATCTGGGTATAGACACTTCTGTTTGATAGCAGCATTAATGGCATATAAAACTTTAAATATAATGCGTAATAATTATAATGTTTTCTCTGGAGAAGCAATTAAAATACCAAAAAAAGAAACTATGGATATTGTTACAAAAGTAAAAGCTAATTATTATACAAATAAAAAATTAGAAGATTTATTGGAAGCAAATTTATCAGAAAAAGATAATAAATAATCAAAAGAAGATAAATAATAAACTAAAATCATCAATATATGAATTATAATTCTTTTGAAATTTTTATATTTTTGTTATAATTATAATATAAAATAATTATAAGGAGTATAAAATGAAAAAAAGATACTTTATAATTCCTATCATTACTATTGCTGTTTGTTTATTTATGGGATATTTAGCTGGAATATCTGTTAAAGCTGATAATTTCTCATGGTATAATTCTTTAAATAGATCCCCTCTAAATCCGCCGAATATACTATTCCCTATAGCTTGGAGTATATTATACGTTTTAATGGGTATTTCAATAGCTATTATAATAAATAAATATATAGATGAACAAGATTTAGAAATAAAGAAAAATATTAAGAATTATATATTTCTTTTTATTATACAATTTATTTTAAATATGTTTTGGACTTATATATTCTTTGGATTAAAAAGTCCATTATTTGGTTTTATAGAAATAA
>CAKVCJ010000335.1 GCA_934725655.1 uncultured Brachyspira sp. | reverse complement strand
ACGGGACTCGAACCCGCGACAGTCTGCATGGCAAGCAGAAACTCTACCAACTGAGTTATTCCCGCATTAGACTTGTGAAATAATATAACATAACTCTATTTAAATGTCAATAGCTTTTTTTTCAAACTTTAATTTTATTTTTTAATTATTTACATAATAAAAAATAATTAAGCATTTTGCTATTATACCGAAAAGATAAGATAGTATAATTATAAAAAAATAGGGGGAAGAATGTTTAAATACACTATAGAAGGCTCTAAAAATATTAATGGAACAGTAAAAATTTCTGGTTCTAAGAATGCATCACTTCCTCTTTTGGTAGCTTCAATACTTACCGATGAACCAGTAACACTGCATAATGTGCCTGATTTGGTGGATGTGCAGGTGTTAATCAATATATTAGAACCATTGGGCAAGAAGGTTGATTTTAAAAACAACACCACTGTAATAATATCGCAAAACGGCAAGAGCGATGAAGCTCCGTATAAACTCGTAAAAAAAATGAGAGGCTCTATTATAGTGCTTGGACCATTACTTGCAAAACGCAAACATTGTAAGGTATCCTACCCCGGCGGCTGTGCTTTTGGACCAAGACCAATAGATTTGCATCTGAAAGGAATGGAAGCATTAGGGGCTAAGATTGATATCACCGCCGGATATATAGATGCCACTGTAAAAGACAATTTAGTAGGTGCAGATATAAACTTATCTGGAAAAAACGGTCCTACTGTTTTGGGTACAGATAACGTTATGATGGCTGCTGCTTTGGCTAAAGGTACAACAATCATAAGAAATGCCGCAAGGGAGCCTGAATGCACTAATTTAGCAGAGTTGTTAAAAACTATGGGGGCAAAAATTGAAGGTGTAGGAACTTCTACTCTCACAATAGAAGGCGTTGAAAACTTAAAAGGCGCAGAGTTTGAAGTGATACCAGATAGAATAGAAACGGGTACTTTTTTGGCAATGGCTGCTGCCGGCAGAGGAAAATTAAAATTAGAAAATACTAATCCAGAGCATCTAACTTATGTATTGGACTTACTCTCTTCTATAGGCTGCGATATAAAAACTACAAAATCAACTATAGAAATAGATGCTTCAAATAAAGAATTAAAACCTTTTGAAATAGAAACTCTTCCATATCCTGGCTTTCCAACAGATTTGCAGGCAATATTTACAACTTTAGCCTGCACAATAAAAGGTTCAAGCAAGATAAAAGAGACTATTTACCCAGACAGATTCAGCAATGTGCCAGAATTAATTCGTATGGGTGCTGATATAGAATTATATGAGCCAAGCATTGTTGTAAATGGAGGAGGCAAACTTTCTGGTGCTGATGTACAGGCTAGTGATTTGCGTGCTGGTGCTGCATTGGTTATTGCGGGTGCTGTGGCAGAGGGTGTTACTGACCTTCACAGAATATACCATATAGAAAGAGGATACGAAGACTTTGTAAGCAAATTAAATAAAATTAACATAAAAACAACAAAAGAAAATGATGATATATTATAAAAAGGGGGATATATAAATGGTTAGAGGAGTTTATACAGGTGCAAGCGGAATGATAGCCGAACAATACAGACTTGATGTTGTGGCTAACAATTTAGCTAATGTTGATAAGCCTGGTTTTAAAAGAGATACTGCTGCTTTCAAATCTTTTCCAGAGATGATGGCGGCAAGAACTGAAGATGATGGTGTTGTAATATTTCCTCTCGGTTCTACAGATATAAGACCTTATGTTGGAAGACTTGGTACTGGTGTTGAAGTAAATGAAGTTTTCACAGAGTGGGAGCAAGGTTCTTTAAGAGAGACTGGCAATCAGCTTGATATAGCTTTGGGCGATAAGGGATTTTTTGCCGTAGAAACACCTCACGGTGAAAGATACACAAGAAACGGAAGCTTTTTAATTGATAAAGATAATTATCTCGTTACAAAACATGGCTACAAAGTAATGGGTGAAAATGGTTATATACAAATAAAAACTAACAACTTCAATATAGACGAAGAAGGAAGAATCAGCATTAACAGAAGATATCAAGATAATGAAGACTTTGTTCAGTTTAATGATAATGAATGGGAAGATGAAGAAATACTTGATACTTTAAAAATCGTTCGCTTTGAAAATGAAAGATACCTAAAAAAAGAAGGCGATTCATTCTGGGTAGATACTGACATCAGCGGCCCTGCATATATAGCTCAAAAAGGCGTAGACAGACCTAAAGTATTATCAAGATTCTTAGAAATGAGCAACGTAAACCCTATAAATGAAATGGTTAGAATGATAGAAGTTCAGC
>CAKVCJ010000334.1 GCA_934725655.1 uncultured Brachyspira sp. | reverse complement strand
TCTTTAGTAGGGCCTTCTCCTCCTGGAGCTGTTCCTGCTTTCTTACAGCCTGCAAATACTAAGCTTAAAGCCATAAGTAAAGATAATAAATAAATAATTTTTTTGCTCATATAAACTCCTTATAAAATTTTTTGTTTATTTATTAAAATAAAAAACTGTATTTAAGCAGCCTATTATTTACAAATGCTAAAGCTATGTAAATATTTATTCTATATATTTATGATAAAAAAAAAAAAAAAAAAGTCAAGTAAAATTCTCATTTTTTCATATAAAATTATAAAAAAAATATTTCATAATTTTATATGAAAATATCACGCCGCGTTGCCGCCTGCAGCAGCCGATAAATTAGCTTATGTTTTGTATTATATTGAAGGTTTAATGATTTCTAGTTAATTATTATTTCAATTAATAGAATATTATTTTTTACTTTACTTTACTTTTTTATATAATATAGTATATTTCCTTATGTGAGGGTTTTTAGTATGAAAAAAATTTTTAAAATATCATTGCTTGTTTTTTCCTGCTTTTTTTTGATGTCTTGCAATCAAGTATTTAAAAACAGATTCAATCTCAACCGTGCATACAACCTCTATGAGAAAGGTAAAAATGCTGATGATGACAAAGCACTTCTCGATGTTACAGATACTTATAATGATATAATTAATCAGAAAATTTATGCACAAGATAGGCTAGGAGCAGTATATAGAGTTTTGGCAGAAAGAAGCCTAGCAAAAAAACAATATGCTTACTCTGCAAAATATTTTACAGAAGCTTTAAAAATTCTTCCTAATAGCCCATACTTGCGTTATGGTTTAGGATTGTCATATGCCAACCTTGCAGAAAGTGCCGACAATGAAGCACAAAAAACAAACTTTTTGGCACGTGCAGAAAGTAATATACAATTTGCTATAAATAAAGACCCAAACAACCCAAACTACTATGCAGCACTATCATCACTTAGAGGTATACAGCAAAACTACTACGAAGAAGCATTAGGTCTAATAAATAAATCTTTAGAAACAGACCCTAATAATATAGATTATTTGTTTATACTTGCACGTATACAATACAGTTTAGGAAACGGCAAAGAGTCTATTGAAGCCTATAGAAAAATAGTCTCTTTAGCAAAAGAAAATAATATAAAACAAACGGCTTTAAATAATATAAATCAAATAATTAATCAAATGAATTAGAGTTGGATTTACGGAGAACAAGTTAAAATGCATAGTGATAAAAATACATATCTAATAGCCTTGAATCAGATTGACAAAGTAGGCGATAAAAGAATATCAGAACTAATTAATCATTATGACTCCGTAGAAAATATTTTTGAAGACAAAGAAGAGAATATAAAATTGCTGTTAGAAAAAAAGTTCAAATCACAAATAGGTAATTTTAATAAAAATGAAATATTAGATAAAGCTAACGATATAATAGAAAAATCAAAAACTCACGGCATTGGCATATTAAGTTTATTTGATGAAGAATATCCGTTTAATTTAAAGCAAATAGACAACCCTCCGTATATACTTTATTATAAAGGTGATTTAAAAAAGTTAAGAAGAAACTCTATAGCGGTGGTAGGCACAAGATTTCCTACAGATAAAAGTTCTAAATATGCTTTTGATATATCTTCAAAGCTATCTGCATTAAATATATCTGTAGTATCAGGTATGGCTAAGGGAATAGACAAAGAAGCACATATTGGAGCTATAAGTTCTGGAGCAAACACTGTAGCAGTATTAGGGTGCGGAATAGACAATGTTTATCCTTCAGAGAATTTAAAGGTTTATAATAAATTAAACCAATTTCCCAAGAAGAAACAGAATAATATCAGGTCTTTCCTATGCTGTTATTATGGTTGAGGCGTCAAGTAAATCCGGAGCTTTAATAACTGTAGATTTTGCTCTTAATCAAGGCAGAGATGTTTATATAGCTCCATACGATGAAAAACTAAAAGAGTATTACGGCAATCATAAGCTTTATAAAGACGGTGCTAAAATAGCTTATAATGTGTTGGATATATTAGAAGATTTTGATGATATATTTTCTAATGATGAAAATTATGTTAAGATGAAGCTTAAATATTTTGAGGGCGGAAATATTAATAAAACTAAAGAAGTTAAAGAAGTAAAAAAAGTTAATGATATTAAAAAAAATAATAAGGTTTTAAAGCAAGAAAAGAAATTAGATAATAAAAAGCAAAATAAAAAAGCGAGTATTATAAAACCTAATTTACAAGATGAAGAAGCTATAATTTATGATATAATAAGCGAGGTTGAAAAAATACACATAGACGATATAATAGAAAAAACCAATATGA
>CAKVCJ010000333.1 GCA_934725655.1 uncultured Brachyspira sp. | reverse complement strand
TTTTCTTTACTTAATTTACTGTGTTTCATAACTAAAATTTAATAAATTTTAGTTATCTGGGTCAGCCCCTTTTATTTAATTTAATACTTCCTAACTTTCTTATATCATCACAGCTATTAATGATATAATGAACTATAGTTTCATATTTTTTATTGTTATTCATAAAATAGGACCACCTTATAATTAATTTTATTATTATAATAAAAATTTATAAGAGAATATAATATAAAGTATATTATATATAGAGATTTTTTCAAGTTAGTATATAGAAAAATTGGAGATAATGGGGCTCGAACCCACGACCCTCACAATGCCATTGTGATGCTCTCCCAAGCTGAGCTATATCCCCTTATAATATTATAAACATTCTAAAGCATTTTTTACTAAAAGTCAATTTCTAATAAAAACAGACTTTATAAACAATTATTATATAAATAATATTTAATTGACAAAATATCTTTTTATAATATAATCAAAATTAATCATTGCTGTAAGGATATTTTTATGGAAAATAAACCATTAAGTGCATTAAGCTCTCCAAGATTTTGTAATACTGGAAACTTTATGAGACTTCCTAAGGTTTCTGATTTAAGTAATTTAGATTTTACTATAGTTGGAATACCATTTGATACTGCTTGTTCCTATAGAACAGGTGCAAGATTTGGTCCAAGTGCCATAAGACAAATATCTGCTATGATTAAACCTAATAATGTTATATTTGAAGTTAATGTGTTAAAAGAATTGAATGGTGCTGATTACGGAGACATTAATATTATACCTGGCTATATTTTAGAAACATATAAAAATATAGAAGCAGAAATGGATGAAATATTAAAAAACGATATAATACCTATATCACTCGGAGGCGACCATTGTATTACATTAGCAGAATTAAGGTCTATAGCTAAAAAGCATGGGCCTGTGTCGCTAATACATTTTGATTCGCATGCTGATATAAATGATTTGGTATTCGGTCAGAAATATAATCACGGCACACCTTTTAGACGAGCTATAGAAGAGAACTTGATAGACCCTCATAAGTCCATACAAATAGGAATGAGAGGTTCTTTATATGATCCCGATGAGTTTAAAAAGGCTGCTGAACTTGGATTAAAACTTATACCAGCACATAAAGTAAGAGAGATGGGCTTTGAAAAGTTAAATGAAGAAATATTAAAAAGAGTTGGAGATAATAAAACTTTCTTAACATTTGATATTGATTTTGTTGATCCTGCTTATGCGCCAGGTACTGGTACTCCAGAGGTTGGAGGATTTACTTCATATGAAACTTTAACTATGATAAGAGCTTTATCTAATATTAATTATGTTGGTTTTGATATTGTAGAAGTAGCTCCTTGCTATGATTCTTCGGAGATAACTTCGTATTTAGCAGCAAATATAGCTTTTGAGTTTATTTCAATACTTGCATTAAAGAAAAAAAAGAAATCTTAAAAACTTTTACATTATAATTTGCTTAATTTAAAAGTTAATGTTTTTTAATATTTTTGAATATTTATGCAGTAAAAATGTTTTTTATATAAGAAATAAAATTATATATTATTATAATTTTTTATGTTATTTTAGCGTAAGTGAATTTTAATTAAAAAATGTCTATAAATAAGCGAATATTATTTATTGCACGAATATATTTACTTTTATGCTGTTTAAATTTTGATTTTCTTTATTAACTGCTTTTATATAAAAACAATGCTCTCCGCCTTCTAATTGCCATCTAATATTTCCATTTTTTAATTCTTCAATGCTCGCTATGATTTTATCATCGCAGTATAAATTTGCTGAAACAATATTTTCTGGAATATATGTTTTTATAAATATGTTTTGATATTCTTTTGGGAGTGTGGAATCTATTTTATATACGGAGTTGTCTGTAGGAGAAGTTATCATAATATTTTGTGAGTAGGTATCTTTTCTGCTATAGGATAAAGTATTATTAACTTTTAGCCAATCTCTTGTCGGAGTTTCTATTTGCTGTTCTTTTATCCAGCCATTATATTCTGAAGGAAGGCTAACAAATACTTTTTTGCTTATGCTTCCATCTTCATTATTTTTTATATATAAGTTATGAACATCGCATTCTTCTGTCGGAACATGTTCTTTAGAAAACTCTTCGTTTCTATATTCTTTACAAAACTCACCTCTCAGTTTGCCGCTTATTAAGCATATATCTCTATTTACTATTGTGTCTGGCTTATTCCATTTTGTTTCTTTTTGACTTTTATTAAGCATAATAAATAAATCATATATTATAGGCACAGCCCCATTTCCGCCTGTAATATTTATCATCTCGCTTCCCTTAAAATCTCCAAGCCAAA
>CAKVCJ010000332.1 GCA_934725655.1 uncultured Brachyspira sp. | reverse complement strand
ACAATGCTTTAGCTCTATTTATAACAACTCCGAATGAAAAAGAGATATCTGATAAAATAAAATCTATGCTAAATCAAGAGCCTATTATACCATATACTTCATTAGATAATATAGCAGCTGTACTTAGCTTATGTGATGGTTTTATAGGCAATGATTCTGGGGCTATGCATGTTGCTTCTATAGTTGGGATACCTACTTTGGCTTTATATTTTGCCACACCCGCCGGTATAAACGCCCCAATAGGTGTTAATAGCCATATAATAGAAAAAAAACCAGATAATAAGGCCTGTATCTGCGGCGGCAGAAAATGTGAACTTAATACTTTTGAATGCCGAGAAATAATAAAACCAGAAGAAGTTATAAATAAATTTGAAGAAATTATATAAATCTATAAAAGGATATATTTATGGAATATGATGTTAGTTTAATTATTATAGCCTACAATGAAGAAAAATATATACCAATATTGCTCGATTCAATTGTCTCTCAAAAAACAGATTTAAAAATGGAAATTATATTAGTAGATGATTCTTCTACAGATAATACAGTAAATATTGCTAAATCGTATAATTCAGTAAAAATTATACATAATGATAGAAAAGGAGACCTTTCTTATATGAAAAATAATGCCCTACAGCAATGTTTTGGCAAAGTTGTAATATTTTTTGATTCAGATTTAGCTATCTCTAATAATTTTATAGAGAATATGGTGCGTCCTATATTAGATGGTAAAACAGATACTATGCTATGTAAAACTTATGCTATATTAGAAGCTTTTTATGATGTGCTTCCAGACAAATATTCTCAAAGTTATGTTAACTTTATAAAGCATTGCCCAAGATTTATGATGAAGCGTTTTCCTGTTCAATTTATTCCTTGGATTGGAAGATGGTTTAAAATGATGAAAGATAAAAAAAGAATTATTAGTATTTGGAGAGTTCCTAATAGAACACATGCTACTGGTATATCAACAAAAGTTGAAATAGCAAGAAAAATAGGCGGTTGGGAAGGATGTATAGGCTCCGGTGATGATGCTTTATATTCTACTAGGATTTGTGAAGCAAGTAATAGTGTATTATGGTCTAAAAATTGTATATTATTTTTATCAAGAAGAAGAGTTTTCCCTACTGATAATGGCTGGATAACTGATATATTATTTAAGCCTATAAAAAAATGGTACAAACATAAAATAAAAAAGAAAAATGATAATGATTATACTCAAAGTATAAGATAAATAATAATTGATAAAAACATAATTATATATTAAAATATAATAAATAATAATATGGAGTGTAATACTAATGATAACTTTAGAAAAAGTGCTTGCTATATTCACTCAAGATTGGTGCGGAGATTGGAAAGGATTAAATAGAGAATTAGTAGCTAATGAACAAAACAAAGATGTAGATTTAACTGTATTTATATGTAAATATAATGAAAGTCCTCTCTATGAAGAGTTTATGAGTTTCAAAGAAAAAGAATGGAAAAATGACCTTATTCCTTATTTGAGATATTATAAAAATGGCAATCTTATTAAAGACACTAATCACTTGCCGTTTCAAAGAATTATAAATGTGTTTAATCAATAATAACTTTGAAATAAAAAAAGCTCAAATAGAAGATTTAGAAGAAATTAGCAATTTAGCTAAAAAAATATATCTTAAATACAATTCATCATTGGATACAGATGAAGGGATAAATAATATATTAACTTTCATTAATTATAATAACATATTAATGAGAACATATATTGACGGCTCTTTAATTCTTAAGGCAATGGACATTAAAAAAAACACAATTATAGGCTTTATAGAAATAAGAAATTATAATCATATATCACTTTTATTTGTTGATGATGAGTATTTTAGACTCGGCTTAGGAAAGAGTCTATTTGAGAAAGTTAAAGATATAACAAAAAGCGATAGATACTCAGTTAATTCGAGCGATTATGCTATAGACTTCTATAAGAAATTGGGCTTTGTTGCCATTTATGACAATATAAAAATAGAAAACGGAGTTCATTTTCACCCGATGATTTTTTAAAATACCTCATATATGTATATTGACAAATAGCTTTATTCATATATAATATCAGCTATAAAAGGTATTTATATGTGAATATTAATAGATTTAATTGGTTCAATTATAAACTTTATAAAAAAGAAACTTAAAAAATAGATAAACATTAACCCTACTATTATTGCACAAGGGCTGCTCCTCCCAAGTGCAATAATAGTATTTTATTTATTAATTATCTGAACATAAACTTTTCTATTTCTTGCCCCATCAAACTCAAAAAAATATATATCCTGCCAAACACCCAACACTATCTCCC
>CAKVCJ010000331.1 GCA_934725655.1 uncultured Brachyspira sp. | reverse complement strand
TTGAATCAAAATACCAAACGCCATATGCTGGAACAGGTGCAACATCTAGCACAGAAGATAGGACATTGAATTATGAAGCAAATAAAGGAAAATATGGAGATGCAATATGGGAAACATCTAATGGTTGTGACGGTCAGTATAGCTGGAACGCAGATTACTCTAGCTGTCCGTACGCTAGCCGTCCGTTCTTCATGCGTGGGGGCGCTTACTACCACGGCTCTAGTGCAGGTCCGTTCTATTTCGACATCAGCTACGGATGGGGAGGCAACCACTATTCGTTCCGTGTCGTTCTGTTCTAGTCGGCCGGCTCACTTAGATGCGTACAGGTTTATATTTATGAATTCATTGAATAAAAATAAAAATATGAATAGTTCTTATATTAACAAAAATAAAATGTTTAAATGAACTAAGGCAGTATCAAAATAAAAATTGATACTGTTATTTTTATATTATAGGAAAGTCCACTATAGGGTTATATTTAATAATGGGTTAAAAAATATATAAAATAAAAAAGAGGCAACTAAAAGAAGCCTCAAAAAGTAAAATTTTTTTGAAGTTAAAATGGTAAATCATCATCGTTAAAATCGTTGTTAGAAGTACTATTTCCTTGATTATAAAATTTTTCTGCTTCGTCTTCCCATTCTTCATCAAATGTCCAGTCTTCATCTTCAAAATCTTCAGAACTAAACATTAAATATGAAATCATATTAATAAAATCTTCATCTGGCATTTCATCAATTGAACGTTTAAAATCCTCTTTTAACTGTTTGATTTCATTTACAAATGGGAAATTTTGTATATTCTTATTTGGCTTTTTATTTCTATTTTTTTTATTGCTCATTGTAAACCTCCTTGTGTAACTATTATACTATGGAATGAGGAGTTCTTGCAATACTTTCTTCTGTGGTATTTTTATATCAAAGAAAATAAATTTGCCGCCGCAAGGGCATTTGGTTGGATTATACCCAAATGTTAATTCAATTGAATATTGCCATTTGCGCAATATTGCTCTGTTTTTTATTTGAATATCATTTAACAATTTAATTAATTTTTTAGAATGTTTGTGTTCTTTGGCATATATTCCGTAATATCTAACAACTTTAAAATTTTTATCTGGGATGTGCTTTATTAATAATTTTATAAATTCATAAACATGAATTTTTTCTTCAATTCTTTTTCCATCTTCATGTCTTTCGTAATAATATGTAACATAAGAACCATCGTAATCTAATATTCTTGATTGTGCCATTGCTGGTCTACCTGTATATCTTACAACATAATTTATGGTTTGTTTAATAGAAGAAATATTATCTGGTTTAGCATAAACATAAAAACCATTATTATATTCTTTATATATTTCATTTTTTAATCTTTTAAATTTTGGAATCTCATAAGATGGAAGATTTGAAGATAAATAATCTAAAAGTAATTTTTGCCATCTATATCTAAGTGCTTTAAAATTAATGTGCTTTACAAATCTAAAAGTTTCAGTGTTTCCGAAGTGCACCTTCCGTGCATAACATATGTATATGTGGGTTCCACTTCAGATCTCTACCAAAAGTGTGTAATGTGCACATTACACCTGGTTTGAAATTTTGTGATTTGTTTAAATCATAAAACCAAGATAATATTGTTCTTGAGGCTGCATCAAATAAACCGTTTAAAAGAAAACGATATTTTTGAAAATAAGGCCATAATTTATCTGACATTGTAAAAACGATATGCCTGTGTTTACAACGAATAGATTTTTTGGCCATTGATAAAGCTCTATCTTGTGCATATTTTACACCACAAGTGTTGCAAAATCTTGATTTACATCTAAATGGAACTTTAAGAAACTTTCCACAATGGTCGCAGACATATAAAGCGTAACCGTAATCTGGATTACCGCAATGAATGATTTTATTAACTTCTTCAAAAACTATTGGTCTAATTGTAATGTCTTGGTTATCAGAAACAAAATTATTCCAATTATCTTGAAATATTTGTTTTATTGTAAAATCTGACATAATTTATCACCGACATTATAATATCAGAAAAAACCGTTTTTGTGAATATGAAAAGAACTCTAATTATATAGAGTTCTTAAGGGCGGAATTTATTCCGCTTTTTTATATCAAAAATTCCTAAAGTATTTTGCTTTAGGAATTTTTTTCAAAATTATTATACTAATAAATTTTGTATAAATCAATAAAAAATGAGAAAAAAATTGCCTTTTCAAAAAAAGGGAGATTAAGTTTATGCAATAAATATAACCGTAAAAAATCAAAGGAAACTCACTAAATAGAACACTTATAATAGAACAACTAAAATCCTAAAGCCAAATACTTTAGGAATAGTCTAAAAATAATATAATCAATAG
>CAKVCJ010000330.1 GCA_934725655.1 uncultured Brachyspira sp. | reverse complement strand
TATTTAAAACCTGCTTCATAATGGCTTCCTTTAAATCTTGAATGATACATATACTGCACTCCAAAAATCAAATTTTGCTAAAGCCTAACATAATAAAAATTTAAAGTAAATATGAATTAAATTTTTTCTTTTTTAAGTATTATAAATAATCACTTAAAATATTTCATTTTTTATATTAAATTACAGTTCATGTTTCTTATGAAATATTTTTTTCACATATGGAACAAATTCTAATTTTTTATCAAGTATTTGTCCTATAAAAGCAATAGATTTACCCATTGTAAAAGCGGCAAGTACAGTACCTATTCCAAGTCCCTTTATATGCCCCAAAAAAACAAATGTAAGTATTGATGTTATTAAAAGGCAAGCTACATCAAATACTATTTTTACTTTTGCATAAGGCACATTTATTATATTAGACAATTCCCTCGGAAACAAATCCGTTGGTATTATAGGAAGTCCGCATCTGTTTGATAAAGCTATTCCAAATGCTAATATAAAATAACTTATTATAAAATATATTATTCTGCTTGTTATTGTTAATGGAAGATAATTTATCCAAGCAGCATGTATATCCACAAATTTTCCGAAACAAAAACCTACCACAAAACTAAATAGATATTCACCAACAAACTTTTTTCTTAATATCATAAGTACGAATACAAGTAAAGTTTGAAAAATATAAGTAAAAGTTCCAAGAGATATATTTTTAATGACTTCAGAAAAAGCATAAGGCACACTTGATATAGCAGATATTCCAGAACCTGAATAAAGCATTAATACCACACCAAAACTGTTCATAACAACAACTAAAATCAATGCTAATTCACCGCTTATTATAAAATGTTTATTTTTATTATCTAATGAAAAATCATTTTCTGATATCATAAAATTTATCCTATATAGTATGTATACTTATTATTTTTTAATTCATATATTATATAGTTAATTATATATTATTCAAGGGATTTTTTATGGATTATATTTTTGAATTTATTTAGAATCTATACCATTTATTACATATAATTTTATTTTGAAATTTTAAACTTAGTATAAAGGAATGTTATAATGCTTACAAAAATATTCAATAGTTGTTATTCTATTAATTTCTTTCAATTGATACAATAAATCATTTATTTCTTTTATATCTTTAGTATAATCTAGTTTTGATAATTTTTGTAATATATCAGATACTTCATTAAGCTCTATATTATTATATGTATTTATACAACCTTCAAAAAAACTATTATTATTTAACAACTCATATATATTTTTATATACATCTTCATCGTTACCAAAATCATATAAAGTAATTTTCATAGAACAAATATTAATATAAATTAAATCTTTAATAATATTTAACTCAATTTTATTTAATTCATCAAAATCTATATTTTCTATATATCCAGCAATATTAGATGCCGCAGTAAATAAATCATCAATATTTCTAAAATATTTACTCATATATATAACTCTATATATTTTTTCATTTTTCTTATATAAATCATCATCTAAGATAGTCTCATCTGTTATTGATAAACAATCATAAATGTTAGTTCTAGAAGCCCCCCTTAATAATAAATCAACATAAAAACTATCTACCATATCAACTAAAAATAATTGGCTTCCATTTTTTTTAGCAATATCAAATATTATTTTTATAATATGTTTTCCTATTCCTTTATGTTTTAATTCACCATTAAAAATTATATTTGGAATGTATAAGTTGAAATTATTATAGACTATTTTTATCCTAAACTTCTGATCACTATCAAATATATCTAATTGACTGATAGAATGATCATCAATTTCTATTGTATTTTTATCAATAAATAATTCTAAATATTGTATAATATCATTTTTAATATCTTTCAGTATCATATAAAACTCCTTTATACTATAATAGATAAAAAAATAAATAAATAAACAATTTATAATATACAAATTCTTAAATTTATATAATTATAATTCTTTAAATAATTAAAAGGCGATACCTCATAAAAAGATACCGCCATTAATATTTTTATATATTCAAAATTTAGTCTTTATTATTTAGCCTCTATAACAACTTTATGCTGTCCGTCATAACCAAACACCTCAGAGTTATACATCTCTTCAGCCTTAGTAGCAGGAAGCAAATACTCACCAGGTGTAACAGCACGAACTACATATTTGTATATATGCTCACCTTTGTCAAGAACATCAGCAAATAATAATATCTTGTCATTGTAGTTTTCAGTGTGATTAAATCCGCCCCACCACCAAGTATTATTATAATTTCCTGTAATGTTTTTAACTTCGCTGCTTTCTGTAGCAAATGAAGAGTTTAATATTCTCATACCAGAAACAATAGGAGTATCCA
>CAKVCJ010000329.1 GCA_934725655.1 uncultured Brachyspira sp. | reverse complement strand
GTTTTTGGTATATCTGCCTTTACTAAACTTTCATCTATAAACAACTCATTTTCACCTTTCACACTCTCTAAGAAATCTCTATTAGTTTTAATTTGCATTAAATATTTAAAGAAATTAATTATTCCAGTTAATATTAATTGGAATAATAATATAAGCAAAGCAGTAGCAGCTAATACTATTAATTCAAAATAATTAGGATACTCTTTTCCTATCATAGATACAGATAAAGAATCATTAACTATAAAACTCGGCTGTTTCTTATAATAAGCAAATCTATTAATAACACTGGATACTTTTTCTATAGATTTTTCTCCCACCGACTCTCTCACATTATAAACTAAATCTCTTGAATCACTTATATAAAGCCTTTTATCTGCCACTTGATAATACATAGCTATATCAGAAACATAAGAGTAATCATTTCTTGTAGCAACAACAATTTCTCCATTTTTATTTTTAATATATTCCATTATATAAAATGCATTTTCATTTTCAGCATTTAATACTAAAGAGCCTTTATTTTTTATTTCTTTTAATAGATTATCTTGTAGTTCTATAGGCCAAGATTTATGATTTGCCGAATATAGATTAAGTCTCATTTTACCGTCTATAGAAAAAACAGTCATGCTTCTTAAATAAGGGTTTTCTAAAGTCATTTTATAATAATCATTTTTATATTTCTCTAATTCTGTTTTAGAATAATTTTTATATGGGTTATAATCTTTTAATATATCAGCTGTTTGATACATACTATAACCTACATAATCTGATATAGATTGAGTTATTAAGTTTACCTGATATTCTGATACAGTATTTCTTTTTATTTTTAAGTTTGTAGCAAATTTATCCATCATTTGCATCATCATATCAAGATAATCATTAATTAATACAGATACTTTACTATTTTGAGGTAATATTGTGTTACTTGCCACTCTTGCAAACATAGCAACTATAAAAATCATTAAGAATGATATCATCAAACTAAGAAATGTTTTAATAATTTTTTGCTTTTTATCATTATTCATAACTCTATGCCCTTATATCTACTATAGCTATATCTTTTTTATTATTATATTTTATCGGATAAAGAGTTTTTTACTTGAAAATTTTATTTCAAAACGGTATTTACTATTTTTTAGATATTTTTATTATATTTTTCATAAATCATAGAACTTTGGAATCATTTTATTATAAGTGCAGAATTGTTTAAATCCTAAATCTTTTAGAATTTCTTTTGCCTCGTTTATATGAAACCCCAAATGATTAGGCTGATGGCTGTCGCTTCCTATGGTTATAATATTTCCGCCCAATTTATGATATAGTTTTAATATGTCAATAGAAGGAGTTGTGTCTTTTAAGCCGTATCTTATATAAGAAGTATTGAACTCTATCCCTTTGCCGTCTTCTATAACTATTTTTAGTATATCTTCTATTATAGGTTTTACTTTTTCAAATGGGTAGATGCCTTTTTTATCATACCTTATAATTAAATCCAAATGTCCTAATACTGAATAATTTTTGAATTTTTTTACAACTTCAAGAATCTCTTTATAATATGCTTCATTATATTCTTTTTGAGTCTTATCTCTTTGAAAATCCTGTGTCCAGAACTCTTTATCATTTACCTGATGAACTGAAAATATAATAAAATCGAAATCATATTTTTTCAAAAGTGTTTCATATTTAGAAATAGTATGTGTCTGTATTCCGCATTCAAGTCCTGTTTTTATATTGATTTGTTTTGAGTATTTCTCTTTCATTTTGTTAATATCTTCTATATATTTTGGATAATTGACATTTGTTATTGTATTTTTATTTTTTATTTCAATTTCGTCCCAATCTTTTTTTACGCCATAATCCACGTGGTCTGTTATGCAAATATCATTTATATTTAGTTTTATAGCGTCTTTTATAACTTCTTCTAACGGATAATTAGAATCATCGCTAAAGTCTGTATGTATATGATAATCAGCAAGCATATAATTACACCTCTTTTGTTTAATAGTTTTTTAATTATATCATTCATAACAAAAAAAGAAATTTATTAATAAAATAAAAAGAGACAGCATATTTTTGATGCTGCCTCAAAGTTGTAAAATATATAACAAAATATTTTTATAATTTATTAAAGAGTTTTCATATCTATTACATATCTAAATTTAGCTTGTCCGCTTGTAAGTTTTTGATAAGCTTCATCTATTTGGTTAGCAGCGATAATTTCTGTTTCTGGGTATATTTTGTGTTTAAGAGAAAAATCAAGCATTTCTTGAGTTTCTTTAATACCGCCTATCATAGAACCATAAACTTTTTTACCGCCAGAGAATATTAATCTTGCCAAATCTATGCTTTGTTTTAATTCAGCAG
>CAKVCJ010000328.1 GCA_934725655.1 uncultured Brachyspira sp. | reverse complement strand
TTCAACTAATGCTCTTTGCTCTGAGAAAAACTCTGATATCACTTCGCCTTTTATGTCATATATTTTTGTTGGTATTGTAGGCTTATACAATTCTACAGCCTGAACATCTGGCTGGCTTATAATATCTGCTATTAAAAAAGCAAATACTAAAGTTCCTATAGAAAATATTACAACTAATACGGCTATATATATTTTTATAAATTTATTAAGATTTACCGCATTATATTTATGTTTTAAATTAGATAGTTTTGTTTTAAAAAAATCTTTTGCTTTCAATTTTTTATCCTAAATGTTTTAAAGTTATTCTTTATATTATAAAACAATTATTCAATTAATCAAGCATATAAATTTTGGTTGATTTTTAAATAACTATAGAATTTTTGTTATTAATAGAGTAATATCATCAAATTGTGCAATTTCATCTCTAAATCTAACAGTCTCTTCAACTATATCATCTAATAATTCTTTAGGTTTATCATAATCATTTATAAGGAGTTCCTTTAATCTGTCATCTCCATAAACTTCATCAAATCTATTAAAAGTATCGGTTACTCCATCTGTAAATAATACTATAGTGTCATTTGAAGAGTATGATATTTTGTTATTTATGTAAGTTTCATTTTTTACAAAGCCTAATGGTTTGCCTTTTGTGTGCATTTCTTCTATTATTTTTGTGTTTGAAGAATCATCTTTTCTAACTAAATATTGCGGCAAATGTCCTGCATTAGAGTAAGTTAAAGTTTTATTTTTTGTATCTATTACAAGTAAAAAACAAGTGACAAACATTCCATTTTTTGAGTCTTCAAAAATATGTTTGTTGGTATATTTTAATATGCTTGCAGGGTCATCTATTTGTGAGAAATAAACTCTTAATATAGACCTTGTCATAGTCATAAAAAAACCCGCACCCAAGCCCTTACCAGATACATCTGCTATTATAAGAGCATATTTACTGCTGCTTATTTTTATATAATCATAAAAGTCTCCGCCCACATTTTTACTCGGTATGCTAATTGCGGCAATATCAAATAAATTATCATTTGGGAAATGCGTTGGAAGTACGCTTTTTTGCAATTGCTCTGTATAGTTAATTTCTTCTGTGAGAGATTCTTTTATTTTTGATTCTTCTGATAAAAGTATATGCATGTAATTTTCACCTAATTGCTGCGCCAACATTTCTAATAACATTAAATTACTTAAATTATATGCTTTATTGATGTTTCTTTCTGTAGCACATAAAAAGCCTATTATTTCATCTTTTATGATTATAGGTGCTGCTATAAAACTTTCTCTTTTATATCTTAAAGATTTATTTGGCTTGAATCTATGGTCCTTAGAAACATTAACCGAATAAACAGCCTTTTTAGTTCTCAGTATTTCAGCAAGAACATTGTCTTCCACAGTAACAGTGCCGTATTGCAAAACATCTTCATCAATACCTATTGCAGCTTTAAATTTGAATACCCCATTTTCTTTTAATATAACCGAAACCCTATGTGCCTCAAAAGCTTCGCATACTATGCTTATATCATTATTTAATATTTCATCAACCGTTTCGCATCTATTAATTGATATAGACATCTCATATAAAGCAGCAACCTCATATGCCCTCGATTGTGCCTTTTCGTAATTAATTTTATTAACCAAAGATAAAGATACTAAATGAGCAAAAGATTTCATTAGAACTGTATCTTTTTCTACAAAATTGCCGTCTTTTTTATTTAATAAAAATAAAGCAGCTATATTTTTTTTTCTAATCTTCACAGGTACAAATAATATATTTTTTAATTTATCTCCAATCATATCTTTTAGAGGAACAAAATTGGAATCTTCTTTAGGCTCATTAGAATATAATGAAGCGGAAGTTGTATAAGCTCTTACTGCTATTGGTTTATCATTATCTATAATAGAACCAAAAAATTTATCGCTTAAAGGGCCTATTGCCATTTCAAAGTTTAGATTATTTAATTCTTGATCTACTAAATATAAAAGAATAGTGTCAGAAAGCATAACAGATTTTATTTCAGATATAAGGGTTATTAAACTTTCTTCATAATCTGTTGAAGAGTTCATTTTTTTTATTATATTAGAAAACACCTCGATTTGTTTTTCAGGGTTATCCATTATTTCATTTATATTCACTAAAACCTCTATATATTAGCCGTTTGAAATAGATTATATCATAGTGTATTTTATAGTCAATATATTTGAATATAACAAATTTATAATAGATTATGAATTTGACATTAATTAATATTTATTGTAACATATAAAATAAAAAATCGGAGTAATCTTATGCACAGCACAGCACAGCACAGCACAGCACAGCACAGCACAGCACCTAATATCTTATAATTCTTTAATAAATTTATT
>CAKVCJ010000327.1 GCA_934725655.1 uncultured Brachyspira sp. | reverse complement strand
TTGTTTTTCTTTACTTAATTTACTGTGTTTCATAACTAAAATTTAATAAATTTTAGTTATCTGGGTCAGCCCCAATAATTTTAATTATATGCTTCAAACAATAAATTTTATTCTATTTATTTGTTTCTTTAGTAGTTACTAAGTAGCAATAATTGAATTTATGTCTTCCCAAAGGACTTAATACTACATTTTTTAATATAGGATTAATCATAAATAAATCTGTTCTATAATAAAGCGGTATTATAGGCATTTCATCAAGAAGTATAGCTTCAGCTTCTTTCATAGCATTCATTCTAACGCTATTATCAGCAGAAGTTCTTGCTGTATTAATAAGATTATCATAATTAGAATTTGAAAAACCTGTATGATTTATTCCGCTGTAACTCAACATTATTTCAAGCATAGTCATAGGATCATTATAATCTCCAGTCCAACTCATTCTGGCCATATCATAATTCTTCTCTACCAAAGTTTGTAATGTTATAGGAAACTCCTCTTGCAATATTGATATATCTATATTTAAATTATCTTTCCACATTTGCTGTATGGCCTCGCCAAGTAATACATAAATACCAGGCGATACTTTTAATTCCAAAACAGGAAAATTATTTCCATTAGGATATCCTGCCTCAGCCATCAATCTCTTAGCTTTTTCAACATTTGCTAAATAAGTTTTATTGTTAATATATTCTTGATTTTCAACCCTAAATGTAGAATTAGAACCTTTAACAGTAGGAGGAATAAAAGCTCCTGCAGGTATTTGTCCGCCTTTCGTTACATTTAATACTAAATAATTTCTATCTATAGCTAAAGCCAAAGCTTGTCTTACTCTTTTGTCTCTTAAAGCATTATTAGTTATATTTAATTCTATATAATAAGTTCCTATGGCGTTATTTTCCATTATCAAATTATCCGCTTTAAGAGATTCTATCTCAGCAGATGGAGGTTCTAAAGCAGAAAAATAAATAGAAGAGTTTATAACACCAGACATAGCTGTATTCGGATTGCTCATTAAAACAAAATTAATTTTTTTGGCTATTTGTTCGTTGGGGTTATAATAGTTTTTATTTGGAGAAAATACTATTTTTTCATCTGGTATTCTTTCTGTCATAGTGTATGCACCATTGACTATATAAGTTTCTGGTTTTAAAGTCCATTCATCACCATAGCTATTTATAATATCCTCTCTTAACGGCATAAAGATTCCAGTAGAAGCTATAAATTCAAGAAAATATGAAATAGGATTAACTAAAGCTACTTCAAATGTATTATCATCTAAAGCTTTAACAGCTAACTCCTCATAATTCATTGTGCCCTCATTAATCTCTTTCGCATTTTTTACTACTTCCATCATATAAGCATATTCTGCAGCAACTGCAGGATTGACGCTTCTTTTCCAAGAATATTCAAAATCTTTGGCAGTAACCGCTTTGCCGTCAGACCATAAAGCATTAGTTCTCAAATGAAAAGTATATACAAGTCCATCTTCTGATATATCCCATCTTATAGCCATTCCAGGCTGAACATTATTATTAGAATCCATTTTCGTTAACCCTTCAAAAGCATGAAGTATATAACAAGATACAGCATTTAATGAGTTTAATGTAGGATCTAAAGTTTTTGGTTCGGGACCCATATTAATAGAAATAGATTCATTTATAACATGACCTTCTTTTACACAAGATGTAATTGTGATTAAAATAAAAGATAGAATTAATACGATGTTTTTCATTTTGATACTTCCTTAAATTTTTTTTAATTATATGATATGCTTATACAAAGTCAATAAAAAATTCTATAAATAATAATTTAATAAAATAAACTATTGTTAAAAATTCTAATCTTTTATTACATATTTCCGAGAATATTGAAGAATTATATTTTTGGAGCATAAAATGATGAAAAAAGCTTTAGTAATAGTTTTAAGTTTAATTTTTATAATATCTTGTAACAAAAAAGATAATAATGTTCAAGATGATTATCTTAGTCAAATAGAAAATGAATATAATCAAAATACAGGAAGTAATGTAGTATTAGAAACAGATAACACTACTATAGAAGATACAGGAATATTAACAGATAATCAATATCCTGATATGACTAATGACATTTATACTCAAACTCCTAATAATATGCCAGCTAATAATAATGTATATACAACAACAACACCAAATGCATATGTTACCCCAGGCCCAAAAAAAGCTACTGTAAATAATTTCTATAGCCCTTGGGCAGATACACATAGAACTGACCCTCTAATAATACAAGAAATTAGAGTAATGATAGCAAATAGAGAATATGTTCAAGCTAAAAATTATATAGACAGATTGGACTTTAATAATTTGCCTGCTAATGTTGATTTAGGACAATTATATCAATTTAAAGG
>CAKVCJ010000326.1 GCA_934725655.1 uncultured Brachyspira sp. | reverse complement strand
ACCTGTTTTAGAAATTATATTATCCCTCTCTTCATCTGTTAATTTAATAGAATTTATTGGAGGAATAAAACTTACATAAGCATTTGTAATAAAATATCTTTCATTAGTAGAAATATCATATCCTAAGTCTAATTTCTTAAAATTAATTTCTTTATTAGAAAATAAATCTGCATAATTTGAAGCATCATTATTAGAAACATCATTTATATTCTCTTTTTTATTGCAGCTTAATAATAAAAATATTAATAATAAATAAAAAATATTTCTTTTCATCAATACTTACCTAACTTAATGTAGTATCATAATTTTTTATAATAATATATAAATAATTAAATTTTATTTAGTAACAGTTACTGTTCTGCTTTGGAAAGTAACAATACTTGTTAAAATATTTAAGAAAAAATCCCCAGCATTGCATCTAGTATATATTTCATAATCCTTTGCACCGCCTGCTAATTCTTTAGTATTTACATCACCAACAGGAACTAATCCCCATAAAGCATACCACTGCTTTCTTTCAATCTTCACACCAGTTTGAGGTCCATTACCAACTATATGCCTATGCGATAAACAAGAAGCTGCAAACAATGCCACAACAAACATCATAACAATAAACTTTTTCATTTTTTATCCTTTTTATTTATATAGTGGATTCGATTTTAGCATAAATATTTTTTTATTACAAATTATTTAGCATTATGTGTATAAACTAGACATATTGAATTAAGTTTATTTTAATTTTTTAAGTAAATAAAAAGAGTATCATAATTTAACTCAAAATGTATTCGTTTGTAATTACAAAAATAATTATATTTTTTAATCTATGAGTTTTTAAAAGCATGCCCACAAGCGTTTTTTAAATTTGTGAGCTTTAACAGCACGCGGCAAGCAGAATTTAAATTTATAATAAATGTTTAATTATTAACTGGCTTTATTTCTATAGCAAGTTCAACGCGTGTTAAAAATATCTTATCAACTTTTTTGTGCCCATGCTAAAGCAGACTTCGTCAAAGTTGCAAAAAAGACTAGTTTAAGGGAATTAGTAGTATTTAGAAATTTGCTTTGATGATTGCTTAACACGTGATAAAATAATCTTTGTTAAAATAAAAAGCCCGCCCTAAAATATTAAGACAGGCTTTTATTAATATATTATTGCACTTTTGTTAATGTTCCTTCGTAAGTAGCTGAATATGATTGCCCTTGGCCTTCCATAGTCCATACTAAAGTACATTTAGGAGCATTATTATCTGTAAAATCAACTTTATGTTTAAAAGTCATTTTTACTCCATCTTGTGTAGCTTCAGAAGTAAATTCAAATACATTATCAGATACTTTATTAATTTTATCTAAAGCTATTGTTTGAGTAGTAACTTCATCTTTTATACTGCCGTCTGCATTAATTGTAAAATTGGCCCCCCATTCTGGTGACATTTCAGAAGCACCGCTTATTTTACTTACTTGTCCCCACCATCTTCCTTGAAACTTAACTACTTCTTCTTTTGTTGGTGGTGTAATTGTAGGGTCTGTGTTCTTATCACCGCAGCTAATTGCTAAAAAACTTGATACAATAGTAATAATTAATAAAATTTTTTTAGTCATTTTTAAATCTCCTTTATATATTTTTTTATTTATTTTAATTAAAAGCTTTAGGTCCGAATCTATAGCCAATCTGTGCACCTACATCGATACCTGTAAATGCTCTATAATAATAAATATCTGCTTCAGGATAATCATTTAGAGAACTATTATCAGGAATTTTTAATCCGCCTACTCCTGTAAATGTTGCATATAAACCAAGATTTAAAGCTGAAGTTTCTGTAAAGAATATAGAATAATCTAAACTTAATTTGAAATAAAAACCTACTGGCAATTCGCTTTTATCAAATTGAGATTTATAATTATCTCCTACTTGATAATTAATTCCATCATCTCCTTTGTATACTATAGAACCTGATACAGGAATTATAATACCGCCGCCTATGCCTATAGAAAATGCCTTAATATTAAACTTTGGAAACAAACCAATTTTAAAACTATGAGCAGAAGATGTTATAGGATTTTCTCTTAATTTATCGCCATCTTTATAAGTATTATTAGTACCGTACATATAAGTATAATTAGCTGTTATAGTATCAAATCTATACCCTACTTCTCCTAAAAGGCTTATACCAAAATTATTAACAACTTGAAACATATAACCAACTTGAGCCTCTACACCTGTTGTAAAACCTAAAAAATTATCAGCAGAATAATAAGCTCTATAAACTTCGTCGCCATTATACTGAGCTATATGATCAATACCCTGTCCCATATCAATATTCATACCTAATGGCACATTGAGTATAAACTCGAATCCGCTTGCTGCGAATGCTGATGTGCTTAATGCTGCTGCTAAT
>CAKVCJ010000325.1 GCA_934725655.1 uncultured Brachyspira sp. | reverse complement strand
AAGCGTGGACGCTTGCGCTATCGTGGGGGAATTAATCTCTAAATCTAAATAAGTTGCATATTTTCTTTCTATTTTTTTCAGATAATAAACTCAGTAATGAAATAATAATCCCCAATATTGATAACATACCACCTATTTCATTAGCTTCAGGATAGAATCGATAAATACAGTAAATTATCAAAAAAACAAAAAAACACAAGATAATAAATTTAGTATAAAATATAAATTTTCTTTTCAGCTTATCTTTATCTATCAAAATGCTACCATTTAATTTCTCTTCCAATTCTCTATTATTCCTTTTTAATTCCAAGACTGATTCTTCTATTTCTTTTAAGTTTTTATTCTCATATCTTAAATTTTCTATTTCCTTATCCTTAAGCTTTATTTTTTCAAGCTCCCTTTCTAAAATATCTCCATCAATATCTTCAAAATAAAAATCATTTGAAAATACTCTTTCTGTTACTTGTTTTAGTGCCGCTATAAAACTCACATCATATGATGATGGTTCTCTCTTTATTTTCTCCTTTATTTTTTCAAATTCATTACTAAGATTTGTATTAATCAATGAGTTTACTATTAACTTAGCCTGCAAAGCAATATCAAATGAAACTGGTTTAATTGTGGCAATATTTTTTTGTGTTTTAAACCAGAATCGATTAATCATAAAATCAATACTAGTAACAAGCGGAACATCATTATTTCTTTCATGAGCATTTTTATCCCAAGCTAAATTTAATAAACCAAGAGTAGCTGTTAAAAATATGAACCTTATATTTTCTAGTGAATTATTATTATTTCCATTTCTTAAGAAGTTAATTATATTTAAAATCTTTGTATAATCATAAAAATCACTCTCACTATACCCTTTAGAAGTAAATCTCTCAACCATATCAGAATTAGAGATATTAAATTTATAATTTTCCTCTTTATCTAATATTTCAATATTTATATTATCATCCTCAACAATCCCATTTTTTTTCAAGTTATTAAAAAATATGACTTTTTTATCTAAAATATCACTTCTATTTTTAGCTCCCTTTATTATATTAAACATGGCAGTACTTTTTACTCTAATACATTTTTCAGCCTCAGAACTATTAACAATATTTTCTGCTGCATAAAAAAAATTATCAATATCCTGCCTTGTAATAGGAAGAAATCTTAGCAAAATCTTACCATTGTTATTTTTAAGATTATTTATAGTCTTTACAAGATTCAGAAAATCACTAAATATTTCCTGATACTCAACTCCATTATAACCTTGAGAACTAAATAATAATTCTTGATCTATATATATAGTGAGGTTGTTTTTTAATCTATATGTTTCAAGTTCATTTGGATCTATTTGGTATGAAAGACCAGAAAGCAATATTTCACCATCTTTTATTTGCTGAATTAACTCCTTAATATTATCTGGCAAATCATTTCCAGCCAAATATAACGCAATATATTTACTATATTTAGACTCATCATATGGATTAACTATATATTTAAAAAAATCATTAGTTAAAAAATTAATATCTATACTATTTTTTATTTTTCCGGATATAAAACCAGCTAAAGACTCAATAATTTTGTCATGGAGCCCTATAAACTTATTATTGCTATTCTCTATATCTGAAAATTTATTTATTTCATCCCTATCAACTAAAATATAATTTTTATTATCAATTATAACTTTATCATCTTTTGATAACTTTCTTAGTGTCGTCCTTACAACAGACAAGGGGATATCAAATGAATAATTATCATATAATAATTCTTTGACTTTCTTTGAATCTATATTTGGATTAGCATATAAAGTATTTTTTATAAACTCACTTATAACACTATATATATCCATATTATTATCATAAAAAGACTTAAATGTTGCTAATGATGCTAAGTATACTTTTGTTGGTTCCATATTATTTAATAACTCTAGTTAGTAAAACAGTATAAATATGACTTTTGTAAAAAAAATTATACAGTTAATAAATCTATAAATATTCATCAATATCCTATACCTCCCCCCTCGCATTCCTAAAAATCCGCATCCAAGCTCCATCTTCAGACCAATCTTCTGGATACCATGAGTTGCTCACGGCACGGAATACACGCTCCGGGTGTAGCATCATCGCGGCAATTCGGCCATCTACGTTAGAAATTGCCGTAATACCTAATGCTGAACCATTCGGGTTGCTGGATAGGTTTCAGTTACGTTTAAATGGTTGTCGATATATGAATATTATTTACTCTAAATTTTTTATATATTAGTAAAAAGACTTGCCGCTCATCCCAGCAAGCCTTTTAAAATCTAGCTATTACGCAAATTGTTTTTTATTATCTAAATAGCGTTTCGCACATTCTGCTGCAGCAACTAAGCCACCTGCCATCATAATAATATCTTTAATCACGAGTCG
>CAKVCJ010000324.1 GCA_934725655.1 uncultured Brachyspira sp. | reverse complement strand
TAGAAGGCTCTACAAATATTTTTATATATCCTCCATATAAGTTTAAATGTGTAGATGCTCTTATTACAAATTTCCATACCCCGCATTCTACCCTTCTTGCTATGGTTAGTGCTTTTGCTGGTTATGATAATATTATGAATGCATACAAAATTGCTGTAGAAAATAATTATCATTTTTTCTCTTACGGAGATGCTGCTTTTTTATATTAAGTTAAATGCTTGATTAAATAGTATTTTAGTTTATTATTTTTTAAAAAATAAGCATTATATGGATATTTTATAGCATGAATAAATTATTCCTCTTTCCAAACTATAAAGCAAGAGACAATTATATTATTAAAGAAAACGGCGAGTATTATAGCCTTGATATCACAAATTATAAAACAATATATGAATTTTATAAAAACAATATAGATAATTTCTTAAAAAAATATTGTCTAAAAAATGATGTTTATCTGTTAGAAAAAGCCATTGCTATAGTGAATATGCACTCTGCCATAAATGAGTTCAAACAAAAAAATAAAAACTCAATATTATCTAAACAAGTTATAACTTATCAATTAGCTTCAAGTTTATATTCTTTTTTGGAAGAGATTAGTTTTGCTAAATTAATGTGCAATGAAAAGATAATTTTTAATGATGAACATTTAAAAGATATAAATAAAATTATAGAGATATATAAACTTAAAAATGCTTCAATTAATGCTATTGATGAATTTGATGCATTTGAATATTTTATTAACGCAGTAAAAAATCAAGAAATACAATGTAATTATGATGAAATAAATATATATAATTTTGAAAACCTTCCTCATTTGCATAATATATTTATAGAAGCTCTAAAAAATACATATAATGTAAAAATAAATATATTCTTACCAGAAGAATGTATAAAAAACTTTAAGCCTTATTTTGATAATTATAATATAAATACTTATAAAACATCAAATTTGGCAAAATCATTAATAAATAAAAAAAACATAAAAAAAGATAATATAAAATTAATAACAGCATTCGGCATAAAACAGGAAGTAGATACAGTATTAGATGAAATAACAAGACTAATTGAATCAAACACTTATTTAGATGATATTACAATAATTTACTCTGATGCTGATAAATATCATGACATTTTAGTTAGCAGATTAAAAGAATGTAATATTAATTTTAATGAAAGAAGAGGAAATTTTATATGGAAAATGCCTCTTATACCTGTGTTAATGTCAGTATTTACTGTGCTTGACAAAAAAGAGAAAATAAAAATTGATGTAGAGAATTTAATTAAAATATTATCCTCTCCATTTATAAGCAATGGTGAAGAAATAAATAATCATAATATAAGAAACATATTGTATGCCGACAAAAAAATAGTAAGTGTTATGCCGTTAGATGATTTTGTAAAAAGAGTAAAAGACAATAAGTTTATATTAGATTTTATAGAACTGCTAAAAAAACTTATATATGCAAATACTTATAAAACTATAGCAATAATTTATATAGAAATATTAAAATTTCTAAAAGTTGATTTAATATTTGATAATAAATTAATTTACAAAGATGATAATATCATTAACATACATCAAAATGCATTAAGATTATTTATAGAGCTAATACTAAAACTTGAAGCAACAGAAGATGAAGAGAAAATAGATTATTATGATTTTTATTCAGCACTAAGCACATTAATAGAAGAGAGCTACATAAAAACAGATAAAAGCAAATATGATGCTATAACATTAAGCAATCTATATGATGCAAGAGGAATAAAAGTAAAACATTTATTTATATTGGGTATGAATAATGATTTTTTAATGAGAAAGCCAAATACTTTTTTTATGAGCAACAAAATTAGAGAAGAAATTAATAACAAATATAAAAGACATATATTTAATACCCAAAGCTTATTATCTGATATGAATTATAACTTGTTTTTAAATATAGTCTCATCATTGGAAGATAATAGTAATGTTTATTTTTCTTTTAGATTTAAAGATGATGATGGCAATTTAGACATACCGTTTTATTATTTAGAAGATATAGCATCAGAAATTGGAGTAAAAGATTTTAATGATATCAACTCTTTTATTTATAGAAAAAATTATATAACAGATAATATTCATACTTCAAAAGAAAATATGATGAGCTTATTTTTTGAAAGGGAAAATTATAATTTTGAAGAAAAGTATTTGAATAATAACAACAAACTTCCAATTAATATAAAAGATATTACAAAAAGTGTTTATAATAAAATAAATAAAAATGAATATGATGATGCCAATAACAATGCAATAGAAATAATACAAAAAAAATTATTTAATAAAGATGGCATTAGTGTAAGTTACTTGCTTAATATAATGCAATGCCCTGCTAAGGTTTTATATAATGATGAATGTAAAATAGAAG
>CAKVCJ010000323.1 GCA_934725655.1 uncultured Brachyspira sp. | reverse complement strand
CAAACTGCGACTAATCAGTAATAGTTAAATACTTTTCATAATCAATAGTCATGCATATTTTATATATGCATGGCTACTATTTTTTAACTCTTTTCATAATTTACTTTTTTCATAATTTGATTTATTATATAGTAAATATATTTAATAGGAGTTATTATGATTAGAGGCGAAGATATTCAAGTATTAGACGATATGTTTGATTCAAGAAAAACATTTCATATTCCTGTATATCAAAGAAATTATGATTGGAAAAAAGAACACTGCGAAAAATTATTATATGATATAGAGAATGCAGTAGACAGGGATGTTAAAGAATATTTTATAGGTTCTTTTGTTTTAGTGAAAAAAGAAGACGATAAAAAAAGTTTCTATATAATAGATGGGCAACAAAGAATAACAACTATCGTATTGCTACTTTTGGCTATATTAGATTATGCTGAAAATAATAACAAACCTTTGCAAACTTCCATAGAGAAGTTAATCTTTTCTGATGTTAAAGAACATAGCGGAAGATTATTTTTAAAGCAAATACAAAGAGACGATGAATATTTAAATAAAATTTTAGATAAGAAAAAAATAGAAAAAGGAACATCAAATATAGTTAATAATTATCTATATTTCAAAGAGAAGTTAAATAATGATGGAGAATATATCGCTAAATTATGGAAAGGTTTAGATTTATTAAAAGGTATTAGAATTACTTTGGAACAAGAAGACGAACCTCAAATTATTTTTGAAAGTTTAAATGCCACTGGACAGTCATTAAAAGAAGCTGATAAAATTAGAAATTATATTTTAATGTATAAAAATCAAAATGAACTATATAATAATTATTGGGTAAAAATAGAAGAAAATTGTTTACAAAGAATATATGAGGAAAGCGTATCCACTTTTATAAGATATTTTTTAGCAATTAAGAATAAAGAATTTTCTAGAGAGGCGGAAGTATATAACGATTTTAAAAAGTATTTAAAATATAAAGATAACGAAGATGTTTTAAAAGAGTTATTAATATATTCAGAATTATATAATATTATTTTAGATGAAAATAATAAAAATGTTAATAAAAATATTAGAACAAAATTAAGCAATATAAAAGAATTAAAAGCAAATATTATTAATCCTTTCATAATTCTTCTATTAAATCTAAAAAACGGTAATAAATTAACGGAAGATTATTTATATGATATTCTTCATTTAATAGAAAATTATATTATTAGAAGATTGATTTGCTCTAAACCGTCAAATACATTAAACAAAATATGTATTTCATTAATCAAAAAAACTTATTTATTCTTTGATAATGATAAAAATAAAATTAATTTTGTAGAATATATCGCAAACGCATTAACGGAATTTAAAGGTTCTGGGGAATTTCCAGATGATATATCAGTAGAGAAATCTATTTTAGAAAAAGATATATATAAAAGCATTCTAGGAAAATTTATTTTAACAAGATTAGAATTATTTAACAGCAAAGAAAAAATATATATTGATGAAGATATAACTATAGAGCATATAATGCCAAGAACTCTATCGGATGAATGGAAGGAACTTATAGGGAATAATTATAGAGATTTATACGATAAATATATAGATACGATTGGTAATCTTACTTTAACGGGATATAACCCAGAATTATCTAATAAAATTCTAAAAGATAAAATAGATTTATATAGAGAAAGCAAATTTAAATTTTTGAATAAAGATTTAGTCGATTTAAAAGAATGGAATGAAAATATTATTATAAATAGAACAAATAGATTAATAGGCGAATTATTAAAACATTATAAATATCCACAAAATACAAATAAAAACGCCTCTGCTATTGAAGAATATTCTTTAGACGATAACATAGATTTTTCAGGTATGAATATATATTCTTTTGAATATAAAAATAATAAATACGAAGTTGCAAGTTTTTCTATGTTTCTTAATAAAATTTTAAGCTTAATATATGAAGAAGATTCTGTAAAATTTACTAATATGATATTTAATGATAATTATTTTAAAAATAAAATCAGCAATGAGGAATTTTATTATAATTATGGTAAAGCGTTAAAAACAGATGCAGGATTTTTTATAAATAAAGATAACGATACCAATACTAAAATAAAATTATTATTAAAAGTATTAGAAAAATTAAATATAGAATTAGACGAAATTATTCTATATTTAAGCAAATAAAATTTAAATAACCGACTATAGATTAAATTATAAATTTGTATATACTTAATAATATAAGTTATTTTATTTTAGGAGAATTTTTATGATGAACAAAAATTTAAAAGATAAAGATTATTTGGAACTTCTTTCAAAAAATTACCCAACTATAGACGATGCTTCGGTTGAAATAATAAACTTAAAAGCAATCTCTCAACTTCCAAAAGGCACGGAATATTTTT
>CAKVCJ010000322.1 GCA_934725655.1 uncultured Brachyspira sp. | reverse complement strand
AAAGTTGAAAAACAGTTGGAAATTATATATAATTTAGCAAAAAAGGAGCTTTTTTAGTTATCTAGGACAGCCCCAAAAATAATATTTATTTTAACAAAAAAAATTACTTACTATAATAAAAAATCATATTACTGTTACAATTTATAACAATAATATGATTATACTTATTAATATTTTACTTTTCTATTTCTCTGATTAGATTAACCATTTCAATAGCACCCATAGCAGAATCAAATCCCTTGTTGCCCGCTTTAGTGCCAGCTCTCTCAATAGCCTGCTCAATATTTTCAGTTGTAAGCACCCCAAACATTACAGGTATATCAGAGTTGAGTGAAACATTAGCAATACCTTTAGATACTTCAGCACAAACATAATCATAATGAGTAGTAGAACCTCTTATCACAGCTCCCAAACATATAACAGCATCATATTTTTTTGATTTAGCCATTTTAGAAGCTATTAGAGGTATTTCAAAAGCACCTGGCACCCAAGCTACAGTGATATCGTCGTCTTTAATATCATGACGGGATAAAGCGTCTAAAGCACCGCCCAAGAGTTTAGAAACAATAAATTCATTGAATCTTGAACACACTATACCGATTTTAATTTTTTTCTCGCTAACGAGTTTTCCTTCAAAAGTTTTCATGTTTATATCCTTTTTTAAATTTGCTTGCTAGAAAATTTCCCAATATCTAGGCTCTTCTAACTTCCTTCGTCAGTTCAATTTATCTAGCTTTATATATTTAAATTTGCTATAAAATTTTATTATTATTGCTATGCTCTTTTAATAGCCTCCGTTTTCAAGTTTTATCTGTGAACCATGCACAAAGCCATGAATTGCATCTTTTCCGTCTTCAGCATATGGAGGAAGATAAAATACTTCAAGCCACTTTGTTTCGATATCTTCATAATTCACATAATCAATGCCTTCTCCATTGATAGATAATAAAACTCCCCCATTATAAATCATATCATTTTTCAAAATCTTACCTATTATTTTTCCATTTGATTTATCTCTTATATTCACATAATCGTCTTTAGAATTATATTGAAGTTCGTTGTAAGAAACATTTCCTGAATTATAATTATTTTTACTAAAATACTCTGTTTCTACATCACCTAAAGCCTTAAAACCTACAATATCACCGTAAGCCTCTCTTGCTGCATCACCTTCTCCATAAAAACGATAATTTCTAATTGTAACTTCAGCTCTTACAGCAGCAGCACCTAAAAATCTTTTATTCAAAGGTTCTGGTAATTTTACTTTAATATTTTTTAATAAAACACCGAATTCCAATCTGTCAAATTCAACGCCGCTAAAATCCCAAGAATCACCATATTTAGAAGCACCTTGATTTTTCAAATCCATTTCAAATGAAGCATATAAAAAAGGAAGATCTACATTATTATCAGGATAAAATCTTAAAGCAGTATAATTATCTCCCATATCATAATTATCAGATCTTTCAAGAACTCCTGTTAATGTAATCTCTCCATCAAAATAAACCATACCATAACTTTCTACATTATAGGCTTTAAGTGTATTTTTTGTCACTTTACCATCATCGCTTAAAAGTTCAGAAAAATACGCTTCACTAGGCGGAAATGCCCATAAAAAATTAATGCTTAAAAGAAATAAAATAATTTTTTTCATTATACATCCATTATTGCTATGCCCGCTTTTTTAATATTTAATCTAATATACCCCATTCTCTTTATCATATATAAAAAATTATGAGCTTTTATATATACTTATAATTTTTATCTCGTTTCATAAACCTCCTAATAATTAATAAACCTCCTAAAATATATAAAAACTATTCGTTATTATATACAAACTAATAATTTTTTAATCTAATATATGTCCCATACGCTCCTTTTTTGTTTGTAAATAAAATAAATCATACTCTGTAGCTTCAATCTGTATGGGTATTCTCTCTTCTATTTCAAGTCCGTAATTTTCTAAATGTTTTATTTTCTCTGGATTATTAGTCATTATCCTCACGCTCTTAATACCCAATTTTTTAATCATCTGATAAGCCTCATAATATTCACGCATATCATCTCTAAACCCCAAAGCCCTATTAGCATCAACTGTGTCAAGCCCTTTATCTTGAAGCTCATAAGCTCTTAATTTGTTAACAAGTCCTATTCCTCTGCCCTCTTGACGCATATAAACCATTACGCCTCTTCCTTCTTCAGCAATAGCACGCATAGCATAAGCATACTGCTCTCCGCAATCGCATCTTTTTGAGCCTAATGCATCGCCTGTCAAACATTCTGAATGCACCCTGCAAAGCACATCTTCTCCGTCGCTGATATCTCCCATAGTAAGTACAACATGATGCTGCTTTGTTATTTTGTTTACGAATGTTAATATTTCAAACTCGCCGTATTTTGTAGGCATTTTAGCCTTAGCATAAAGCT
>CAKVCJ010000321.1 GCA_934725655.1 uncultured Brachyspira sp. | reverse complement strand
GAATTTCATCGTTCAAATATCCCATAATAAACTTCCAATACAAATATAAAATATTATCGGATATAAAAACTAAATGTATAAAAGATTTTTACCCCCACTTCTCTACCTTCATCACCCATGCTTCGCTCGCATAGGCTGCTTCTAAGCCAGTTTTGCTATCTTCAAATATCATAGTCTCTTTATTTGAAACATTAAAATATTCCATGCACTTTAAAAATACATCAGGATGAGGCTTTCTATTCTCTACATCTCTACCTGTTAATACCAAGTCAAACAAATCATGTAATTTAAACTCTTTTAATACACCATATACTCCATTTGGAGATGCTGTGCTTGCTAATGCTAATTTTTTTTTATTTTTATTAGATAAAATTATATCATATATAAAAGGATGAATATTTAAAAAATGTAAATTATTTAAATATATCTCTTCTTTCTTCTTATGTATTTCTTCTATTAAGATATCTATATTAAAATACATATTATTAAGTTCCAATATACTACGCATAAAAGATTTATAATACAAACCAAAACAATTTTTATAAAAATAATTCTCATCTAAATCTATATTAAACTCTCTAAAAGCATTGCTGTATGAATAATAATTTAAATAAGCACTGTCAATTAAAGTACCGTCCATATCAAATATTAAAAGTTTTATATCTGTCATAATTAAACCTTATAATTTTTTGAATATAAATTATAACATAAAGATAAAATTTTACACTAATATTTATTTGCTAATTATAATATTGTATAATTCTAATATAATATATATAATAATAAAATAACTATGAAAATACACACATTACTATTATTAACATTATTTGTAATATCCGCATGTACAACACTCCCCAAAAAAAATATAAATAATGAAGCGGCTCAAATTTGGATTGAAGAGTCAAAAAATAAAATAGTAATGGATAATTTTCAAAATACATACAGATTTGACAAACACTCTAATATAGATATTATAATATACGGCTACTCTAACCCTACTAAATATAACTTTTTAAAAATGTCGGAAAAAAATAAAGCAGTATATTATACAAAAACAAAAAGACAAAACTTTATATTAAGTTCGCTTCCAGCATTTAATTTATATAATCTATTAGAAACTAAAAAAGTATATGACCCGATGTATTTAACTGTTGATTTTGATTATAGCGGAAATTTTAAAAATAACACTATATACAGATTTAAAGGATTTGTAATAGAAAGCGGAAACTTATATATAGCAAATAATTATAATAAATATTACATAGAAAAATTAGAAAAATGGCTTAATCAAAATGGTTATGGAAAAGATTTATATTGGAAGCCATACAATAGTGCTAATTGGAATGAATATCCTATACCAACAGAAGATGATATAGACTGGGATAACGTTTTTTTATTAGGAAAATTAGAAAAATAGTTATAATATGCTATACAAAATAGTAATTTTCTTTTATTGTTAGATACTCCTAATCAATGTAATATCACATTACAACAATTAGGAGGTATTATGACAGCTAATTCTAAATGCATTACAAATACTCAAAACAATCAAAAAATAGGAGAATTATATTCAGCTATTTCGCATAGTGTGGGAGCTTTACTCTCAATAGCTGGATTTGTTCTTATGCTCATAAAAGTAAATAAAAACTATGTGCTTCCTGTAGTAGTTTATGGTGTTGGCATTACATTATTATATACATTCAGCTCTCTTTATCATTTTTTTCCAGATGGTAAGGTTAAAAGATTATTTCGTAAATTTGACCACATAGGCATATATATTTTTATAGCAGCAACATACACACCGCTATGCATATTTTCACTTCCAAAAAATGTAGGAATGCTTATATTATCTGTGATATGGGTATGTGCATTAATCGGCGTAATATCAAATACTATTTTAATATATAAAAGCCCAATACTCACAATAATCTTATACATTTCTATGGGGTGGATTATAGCTTTTGCTTTCAAACCTCTTTTAAAGGAGTTTAATATACTTCATTTAAGCTGGCTTATATGGGGGGGAATATTTTATACTATAGGAGCTTTCTTATATGCATTAGGAAAGAAATATCAATATAAAACTAAACAATTCACCCATGACATATTTCATATATTTGTATTAATGGGCTCATTCTCTCATTACTGGTTTTTATACCAATATGTGATTTCTTGATATATAAAAAAAGCTGCTCTAAAATATTTAGGGCAGCTTTTAATTTTTTATTATTAATTATTTTTATTATCTCATCACAGTATCATAATAATTTACTATATACCAATATTCGCCCATCTTTCTTAAGATAAATATTCTTTTTACAGTAGGGTCATAAACATCGCCAGTATTTATATTAAAGAATCTGTTATACATAGTAACTTCAACTTGTGCTCTTTTAAGTCCGTACTCTTCTGTGATAGTAACTTTATCTATATTATAATTTAACAAAG
>CAKVCJ010000320.1 GCA_934725655.1 uncultured Brachyspira sp. | reverse complement strand
CTTCATCATAAAAATCGAAAGGAGGATTCTTACTTCCAAAAGATATATTAGCATCAAAATAAGCCTTAATAGTACCGACATCTTCCCAATAACCTTGGAAAGCGTAGCTAAATACTTTATATTTCTTAATAGCTTCAGGAATAATATCTTTACCAAAGTCTATCATAGAAACATCGCTAAGAAGCTCCTTCAAAACATTTCTTCTAAATACATAAATACCCATAGAAGCTAAATATTCTTTTTTAGGGTCTTCTATTTCAAACATCTTTTTCTGTTCTTCGCTCAATTTTAACGAATCTAAAACATCATCTTCCTTAGGCTTTTCTTGGAAATTAGTAATTTGCCCTCTTTTATTAACAAGCATTACACCAAAACCTTTAGCATCCTCACGGACTACAGGAACAGTTCCAACAACTATATCAGCACCAGTTTCAAGCATATGTCTTACCATAACATTATAATCCATACGATAAACTTGATCCCCTGAAAGTATAAGAACATTATTAACATACTCATTATCAAAATGGGCAAGATTTTTTCTTACAGCATCAGCCGTGCCTTGATACCAATCTATATTAGTATCAGTTTGTTCTGCTGCCAATATACTAACATGGCCGCCAGAGAAGTTATCAAATCTATAAGCATTATAAATATGATTATTCAAAGAAGCACTGTTAAATTGAGTAATAACATATATATTTCTAAGACCACTATTGATACAGTTAGAAACAGGAATATCTATCATTCTATAATGCCCGCCTAATGATACCGCCGGCTTAGAACGATCTTTAACAAGAGGATAGAGCCTTGTACCTCTACCGCCGCCTAAAATTAAAGCTACTGTATTATATGATCTCATAAAAAAACTCCAAATATTTTTACACTTAATTTATATTATAAGTATAGTAAAAAAAAAGGAGTTTTTCAAGAAATCAAAAAAATACATTAAGATGTCTTTTTATAACATAAAACATCTTTTATATTTGAAGAAGATGAATTTTCACTATTGAAAGTAACTGTAATTTTTATTGCTGTAGATGAAATAAATTGTATAGAACCAGCTAATTCGCCTGTTTGAAAATTATAATTAGGATCTTCACCTCTCATATCATTGCCTGTAACTATTTTTTTATTTGCGTCCATAGGATTACCATCAGAATCTGAATCAAATAATTCAAATCCGCCATCTTCTGTACAATTAACAGCAATATAATAAATGCTATTAACAGGCTTAACACTTATGTATAATTCTCCAGAATGTTTAGGATCCAAAGGATTAGGAGTTGATTTACAAGATAACATAACAAAAATAATTGAAAATGTAATCAATAATATTTTTTTCATAATCAAAATTATTCTCCATTATTTTTTATAATTATCGGTATTAATAATTTTATAATAAACAATTTAAATTAATTTATCACAAACTACATTCTCAAGATTAAAAATACCTTCGCCTTTTACAGTTACTTCAACTTGATTATCAGAACGAAAAACAAGCTTGCCTACAGAATCATTATTAGAAAAATTATACACACTGCCATCACCTATAAAATTCAAATATTCTATACGCTCATAACCAGGAATTCCAACAACATCCGTATCATTTTCTCCGCCAAAATACAAAATTATTCCTCCGCTTCGTATATTAACATATAAATACTTATCATATACATCGCCAAAAATTTTTCGTCTGCTTCTAAATGTACCCATATATCTATCTGAAATACCAACATAAGCTATATCATAACATGAACTGATACAAATTATAACAATAAAAAGCAATATTATTCTCTTCATTACACCTAATAACCAAATAAATAGTATAATAATATATTCGTCAAAAAAAATTTATTATATTACAAATATAACAATTTTTTTATCTTTTATCAAAATCAATAAAATAATTGACTTTTTTTATAATTATTATAATATCATTTATATTATAACATGTTTTGGAAAAATAATATATGAAAAAAATTATAATATTTTTATCTCTTTCTTTTTTATTTATTGCCTGTTCTAATAAGGGATATAAAAACCTTAATATAGAAAAAGCTATTAAATTAATAAATAGCTCAACAAACCTCATTATTTTGGATGTAAGAACAAGAGAAGAATATTTAACTGGTAATATTCCAAACTCCATTAATATTGATGTATTAAGTCAAGACTTCAAATCAAAAATAGATATGTTAGATAAAAATAAAGAATATTTAGTATATTGCAGAAGCGGAAATAGGTCTGCTATTGCCTCAAGTATAATGTCTACAAATGGATTTCTCAATATTTATAATTTGCAAAACATAGCATATCAAGACTTTGCTAATGCCATGCTTACAAATAATAAATAATAAAAAACAAAAAAATAATGTTTTTGCATAATTTTTCTTTTTGTTATATAATAAAAAAATGAAAAAAACATTTCTTATTATTGATGCTTTTGGTAT
>CAKVCJ010000319.1 GCA_934725655.1 uncultured Brachyspira sp. | reverse complement strand
CAAGAAATAGAGTATATTCTAAAGATATTAAAGCATATATAGTTGATAAAGAAAATTATGAACTCGCTGAATTAAACTATATTAATGCTTTATCTGCTCTAAGCACAAATAATTATGAGCTTGCTGTTGATTCTTTCCTTAAAACAAGAGATTATCATAGCAAAGCTTTCTTTAATACAAAAGAGCAATTTGATAACAGTCTTAAAGGTATTCAAGAGGCTGATGATAAAATTAAACAAATAGAAGTTTTAGAGAAATCTACTAATAATTAATATGGAGTTTTATTATGAAAAAAGTATTATTAATTCTTTTTGCAGCTTGTTATTTAATTTATGGACAAGATACTAATGCTAATATAACAAATGAAAATATAAAAGACAGTGAAGATTATCAATTAGCACAAAGATATAGAGAATTAGCTATAGAGGCTCATAATGCTGGTGATTATAATCAGAGTGTTGAGTTTTCTAAACAAAGTAAAGAATATTCAGATAAGGTTATTGCTAAATTTGGAGTATACGGATTAGTTTTGAATGCTCAAAGATATGCTGAAAGAAATTTAGCTTTACTTAAAGGCGTTGGAGGAGACACTAATGAATCTTCTATTAACCTTTATGAAGGCTCTGTAATGGATTATGAGGCTGGAAACACCATGTTTGATGCTGCTACTAATGATACAGATTACAGCAACTCTATAACAAAATATACTGATTCTTCTCTAAAATCTAAATTAGGTTATGATTTGGTGTCAATAGGTTTAAGAAGAGATTATCTTATTAATGAAGGTGTTATAACTAATGCTGACAGCAACGATAATAACATATTAGATTTGAGAGATAAGGCTGTATCATATTCTAAAGAAAATAATTATAATGATGCTTCATCTAATGCTAGTCAAGCAATAAATATATTAGATATGCTTGAAGCTCCTTTTATCTATGCAAAAGCAGAGGAATCTCTAAATAAAGCTAAAGAAGATGGATATAATGAAACAAAAATGACTAATTATAATCAAGCATCAACTACATTAATCTTTGCTAAACAGGCATTAGATAATGAAGATTTTTCTAATTCATTATTTAATTCAAAAATGGTAATAGAGATGGTTAATGCTATGTATAATGGTGCTGATTATAATAATGAAGAGATAACTATAGTAGAAACATCAGGAGTATTATTCCCTCAATATTACAAAGTACAATATAGAAAAGTAGGCACTGATTCATTATGGAGAATAGCTTCTTATGACTTTATATATGGCGATGGTAATTTGTGGAGAAAAATATACGAAGCTAATAAAGACAAAATAAAAGACCCTAATATTATAATAGGCGGGCAAATATTATTAATACCTAGTCTTAAAGGAGAAACAAGAGACGGTACTTATGACTCTAATAAGCAGTATGGTAATATAAAAGATATAAAATAAATAATATTTAAGAGAGGAAATAAAGTTTAATGTTGAAAAAGTCAAAGATTATTTTATTATCATTATTAGCGGTAATAGCATTTACAGCAGTATTATTGGCACAGAAGCCGCAAATATCTAAAGAGCATTTGTTTATAGAAACAGATTACGGCACTATAGAAATAGCATTTTACCCTGATAAAGCACCTAAGCACGTTGAAGCCATTAAAAAACTAGCAAATGAAGGCTTTTATAACGGTACACTATTTCACAGAGTAATACCTGGTTTTATGATACAAGGCGGAGACCCATTAAGCAAGCAGCCTAATAGAGCTTTACATGGTACAGGAGGCCCTGACTTTGTAATACCTGCTGAGTTTAATGATGTATCGCACAAAAGGGGAATATGCTCTATGGCAAGAAGCCAAAACATTAACAGTGCTGGTTCGCAGTTTTTTATTTGTGTAGCTGATAGTCCTTTTTTAGACGGACAATATACTGTTTGGGGAGAGGTTATTAAGGGAATGGATGCTGTAGATAAGATAGTTAATCTTAAAAGAGATGCTAATGATAACCCTATTACACCTGCTAAGATGAACAAAGTATATGTAAAATAATAAATAAAGGAAAAAGAATGGAACATTTATTTATAGAAACAGATTACGGCACTATAGAAATAGAATTCTACCCTGATAAAGCTCCTAAACATGTGGAAGCTATTAAAAAATTAGCAAATGAAGGCTTTTATGATGGAATTAGATTTCATAGAGTAATACCTAATTTTATGATACAAGGCGGCGACCCTACAAGTAAAGACCCTACTAAAAGATATTTACATGGTACAGGAGGCCCTGGATTTAGCATAGAAGCTGAGTTTAATGATGTATCGCACAAAAGAGGAATATGCTCTATGGCAAGAAGTCAGGATCCAAACAGTGCTGGTTCTCAATTCTTTATTTGTGTAGCAGACTGCCCTTTCTTAGACGGACAATACACTGTTTGGGGAAATGTTGTTGATGGTATGGACGTTGCCGATAAGATAGTTGCTT
>CAKVCJ010000318.1 GCA_934725655.1 uncultured Brachyspira sp. | reverse complement strand
TTGCGAGGCGAGAAGGAAGCTATAGATTTGAATGAGGCTATAAAAAATGGGTATGAGGTTTGTAAGGTTTGTAAGCCTGATGGTATTTAAGATTATATAAATTAATTTGAGTTTCTTTCAGATAATTTTTTATTTCATTAAAATAATTAATGCTTAAATCAATACTTTCGTCTAATGCATATTCGTATATTTTAGCTTCGTTTATATCGTTAATTATATTGCCCGTATATTCTTGAGGAGGATATTTCAAATATTAAAATTTATTAGAATGCAATATTCCCATAGTTATAACTTTTCTTTTCATTAAAGTAGACCAATATATTCCATGATAAGAATTTGTTATAATAACTTTTGAGGTTATTATAAAATCTATGATTTCGTATATATTTTAGAATTATTTATTTATACAGTTTTTAAGATATTTGCCTATATCAACAACCTCTAATAATTTCCTACACTCATCATTATAGCAAACATACATAAATTTTTTGCCAAATTTTGAAAGTATAACTTTATCTTTAACTATTATTTTACTATCTGGTGGTTGTCCAATTCCAAAGTCTTTTTTAAAAGCTTCTTCTTTAATGGATGTTAATTCAATCTACTATAAATATAGCTATAATCATCATTAGAATCTTTTTCTTTGTAAGTTATGATACTTCTAGCTTCTCTTGTATCAAAGTCATATTGATAAATAAAATCTTTACTTCCTCTTGCTGTGTAGTTTCTAGATATTTTATCATTATAAATATCTAATAGAAACCGTGCTTCTTGAGGAGACATTTGCTTTAATATTTGAGGAAATGCTGGATGCACAAAGTCTTTAGTTTCTTTATCCATATATGATTTTAAAAGATTGTAAAACATTTCCCCCATAAGTTTATTATCTTGATTTAGCATTAAACCATCCATTATAGGCAAAATTTTAGTAAATTCTATTTCCTCTTCTTTTATAATATTTTCCTGTTTTATTTCTTTTTCTAACCTAATAAAAATATCTTTAAAGAAATTGTCTGAATCAAATAATGTTTGTAGTAATTTAGTAATCACCAAAGCACCTATTGTATTATAAGCGCCGTTAGAAACTTGAGTTAATATGTTATTTATTATTTCAATTCCACTTTTAGACCTTAAAATATTTTCATTATAATAAATTTATTCTGTTTGTAAATTTTCTATTATAAATTTTAATATATAGTCATATTCTTCTGCAGAAAATAATACTTGATTACCGTAATTCACACTTTCTTGTTTAATTTTCGGTTTCAATAATTTAAAACGGCTTTCCATAAATATTTCATTAGCGCATTTACCACAAAAATTATTGTAGTTATTATATTTACCATTTATATATATCAATTATAATATTTTTAATATCATCTATTTTTACAATTTGCGGATTATTTATAGTTCCTTCAAGATATGCATTTGCCGTATCGCATATAGGCATTGAATTATATTCATTTTCATCATCTCCGCATTTTTTATATTTATTTATATTATATACATGATATAATTTTTTAGGTTTACCAAGAATATAATAACCTGTTGGACTTGCCATTTTTTCCTCCTTTTTTCGTTTAATATGTTTTATTATAACAATTATCAATAAAAAAGTCAAATTATATAACCACTCAACACTTCCACCACCTCAAAATCCCCATCCACCAAAGCCTTATTATACAAATAATTTAATTCCATCCAATTATCATCAATTATATATTTTGAAAGCGATTTTATAGCATTGATATCTGTCAAATCTATAAAACCGAATTGTAAAATATAGTTATTCTTAAAGCTATGGTTGTAAATTTGCAAATTTAATATAATGTTATATGATTATTTTATATTTTATTGAGAGTGGGGAATGCAATGAAAATAAAAGATTTGTTTTATACCCAAAATGAAAATTGCACTTTTAAAAATGATAAATTGCAAAGAGAAGCTATTGCTAAAAATTTAACATATATTTTAAAGGATAAAGAAATTAAAGAACAAGGTCTAATTTTAGCTTTGAATTCAGAATGGGGTAATGGCAAAACCACTTTTATTAAAATGTGGAAAAATATGCTTGATACTTCTACAGATAAGGATTTTCAAATTCCTAACTTATATTTTAGCGCTTGGGAAGAAGATTATTCTAAAGAGCCTTTAGTAGCTATTTTAGGAGAAATTAATAAATATTTGATTTTGAATAATGAAGAAGAAAATGATAATTTTAATAAAGTATTGGAAAAAATTGAAAATATTTTTAAAAATACATTACCTCTTGTGTCAAAAGTTATGATAAGAGGATTACTTAATAAAGCAGGTATTAATGATGATGCAATTAAAGAAGTAATATAATCTATTGCATACAATGGAATAAAAGAATTAGTCGAATCATATTCAAAAGATAAAGAGATATTACAACAATTAAAAGAAGTTTTAGAAAAAGTTTTTAAAAGTGTGGGAGCAGACGAAAATAAACC
>CAKVCJ010000317.1 GCA_934725655.1 uncultured Brachyspira sp. | reverse complement strand
ATATGGAAAAACATATTAAAGAACTTGGCGAATATGATGTTGAAATAAAATTATATCATAGTGTTAATGCTAATATCAAAATTAAAGTTGTTAATATTGATAACGTTGATAGCGTTGAAGCTAACGCAGAAAATACTGAAGCTGCTGCAACAGAAGAAAATAATTAATGAATAATACTCCATGCTCCATAGAGGCTGAAGAGTCTCTACTTGGAGCTATGCTTCAAAACTCTCATGCTATATCTACAGCAATTTCTAAAATAGTATCAAAAGATTTTTATAGTGAAAGAAATAGACTGCTATATGAATGCATTCTTGAAATGCATAATAGAGGAATTGCTGTTAATGCTGAAACTACTTTAAGATATCTCAAAGAAAATGGTCTTTTCGACAAAATAATTCAAAACGATGAAGTATATTTAACAAAAATAATAGACGGAAGTCCTTTTCATCAAAATGCTAAATATTATGCAGAAATTATAGCAGAGAAATCTTTATTAAGAGATTTAATAACTGCCGCTCAGGATATACAAAACTCAGCTTATGAAGCTAAAGACTCTGAAACTAAGGAAATAGCTGATTTTGCAGAAAAACGAATATTTGAAGTTACTCAAAGAAGACTTGATAATGATTTTATACATATAAGAGATTTGCTTTATGAAGCATTAACCACTATAGAAAATAGGAAAAAACATAAAGGTACTGTTACAGGAGTGCCTTCTGGTTTTATTGGGCTTGATAAGGTTACTCATGGTTTTCAGCCGTCGGATTTAATCATACTTGCGGCACGTCCTTCTGTTGGTAAAACTAGTTTTGCTTTAAATATAGTGGAACATGTTATCACTAATATTGAATCTATGAATTATGGTATTGGTTTTTTCTCTCTGGAAATGAGCAGTATGCAGCTTGTGGAGAGGCTTATTGCAAGTAAGGCAAGAATTAGTTTATCTCGTGTGAGGTCTGGAGATTTGGAGAGGCCGGAGTGGACTAAGTTAGGGCAGACTTTTAATAGTTTATCGCAGGCTAATTTATTAATAGATGATTCAAGCCAATTAACTATTATGGAGATAAGGGGTAAGGCTAGGCAGATGAAATACAAGTTTGCCGAAATTGCTAAAACCACAGGAAAGCCAATAGATTTAAAATTAATAGTAGTTGATTATTTGCAGCTTATTCATTCTAATGCAAATACAAGAAGAAACGGCACAAGAGAGCAAGAAATAGCAGATATATCAAGAGGGCTTAAGGCATTAGCAAAAGAGTTAAATGTACCTGTTATAGCATTAGCACAGTTATCAAGGGCTGTTGAACAGAGACAGGATAAACCAAGACTTTCTGATTTGAGGGAATCTGGTTCTATAGAGCAAGATGCTGATATTGTTATGTTTCTTCATAGACAAAAGCCTAATAAAGAAGATAAAGATGAAGAAGTAATTGATGAGAGAAATAATCAAGTAGAAGTGATACTTGCAAAACATAGAAATGGTGCTATACTTGAAGGGTTGCCTCTTAATTTTATTGCTGACCAGACAAGATTTGAAAATATTAATGTTAATAATTAAAATAAGGACTTTTGCCCATGGAATTATTTGATGTTAAAATAGAAGTTAGAAAAGGTATAAAAAACAGAATTATCATCTTATTAGACACATTAGGTGAGTTTGCTTCTTTGCTTATGCAAATATTTAAATATACTTTTAGACCAAGTTTTTCTTTCAAACTTTTAACTGATCAAATAGTGAGAATGGGGGTAGAATCTTTTATTGTTGCTGCTGTTACTGTGCTTTGTACGGGAATGGTAATGTCGCTTCAGATAGCGGTTGTTTTGGACAGTGTATTAAAAGGTATATCTCAGTTTGTTGGTTCTATGGTTGGTAAGGCTATGGTTAAGGAATTGTCCCCTATGCTTCTTGCTTTAATATTTGCGGGTAGGGTGGGAAGTTCTGTTACTGCTGAAATTGGTACTATGCAGGTAAGTGAGCAGTTGGACGCTTTAAAAACATTATATACTAACCCAATAGAATATGTTGCTGTGCCGAGGTTTTGGGCAGCTGTTATATCTTTGCCTATGCTTACTGTTTCTGCTGATATAATAGGGGTACTTGGGGGGGCTGTTGTTACTGTGTTTGTGCTTAATAATGACCCTGCTATTTATTTTAATAGGGCTATTTCTGTTATTTCACTTGGGGATTTTATTGGAAGTTTGATAAAATCTACTATTTTTGGTGCTGAAGTTATTTTGATTTCTTGCTTCTATGGATTTAGAACTTCCGGCGGAGCTGAAGGTGTTGGTAAGGCTACTACTATTAGTGTGGTTTATAGTTTTATGCTAATACTTATAACAGACTATCTATTAGTTTCAATACTTGGTATGTTTGGTATGTAATAAAAAATAGAAAAAATTATATATTATTTATTGCTTCTATTATCATATTAAAACGCATACCTAATGAAGCTTTTATTAAAATTGCTGTC
>CAKVCJ010000316.1 GCA_934725655.1 uncultured Brachyspira sp. | reverse complement strand
TAATGTTTATAATTAGTAAATCTGGAAAAGATACTTTTATGCTTTCTACTTGAAGTCTGATATTTTTTTCTATTCTCTGCTTTATTTCTTTCTTTGCTATAAAAAATAAACTTTTATTATTATAATCACTCAAATTAGCATATTCTATTACAGTAATTGGTGCTATTAATTTAAGCCCTCTTATTTCAACTCTCAAAACCTTAGCTTTATTAAAAATAAAAACTATACCGCAAATAAATATTATTAACAAAAAGCATAATACAATTTTCTTTATTAATTTTTTTTGCTTTTGATTTAATTTATTTTTTTGAAGCTTTTTTCTTAATTCGCTTTCATTAAAAGTTTTATTTTTCATTTTTTTTATTTAATTTACTTCGCATCCAGATTTAAAACCTCTCTCTGCCACCATAAGTGAAAGAGTCTCTCCATTATCTGCCAAAAGAAGCATACCATGTGAATTAACCCCTCTAAACTTTTTAGGTTTTAAATTAGCAAGATAAAGCACTGTCTTTCCAACCATCTCTTCAGGTTTATAATACTCAGCTATAGATGAAACCACAACTCTCTGTTCTCCTCCTCCTATATCAAGTACAAACTTTAAAAGCTTATCAGCATTTTCAACCTTCTCAGCAACAACTATTGTAGCAGTCAATAGTTCTAACTTCTCAAAATCTTCTTTTTCTATATAAGGCTTATGTTTATCTTCTTTAGGAGGATTAACTTCTTTTTTGTTTTCTTCTGAAGAAGCACCTATCTCTTTTTCTATATCATATCTATTGAATAAAGGCTCTCCTTTTTCTATCTTTATGCCAGCCTTTAAAGAGCCCCATTTCTTAGCATCTTCCAAAGGAACACTATCTCCAAGCCCAAGTCTATTAAATACCTTTTTAGGAGTCTCTACAAAAAATATTTGTAAATAAGCAGTTACTATATAATATGCTTGAAAAGATATATACATAACATTAGCTAAATGGTCTCTTTTACTTTCATCTTTAGCAAGATTCCAAGGAGCACTCTCTTCAACATATTTATTCACCATCTTTATAACTTCCCAAATATTAAATAAAGCCTCTTGGAACTTAAAAGAGTCTAGAGCAGATTCCACATTAGCATCTAAAGTAAGCACTGCCTTTTTTAATTCCCTCTCTCTATCAGAATAAACACTCTCAACCTCTTCTGGAAGAACACCATCAAAATATTTTCCAAGCATTGTAGTGATTCTATGCCACAAATTACCATAATCATTAGCTAAATCGCTGTTAATTCTCTTTAAGAAAAGCTCTTGTGAATAAAATCCATCAACGCCAAAATTAATCTCTCTCATAAGAAAATATCTTAAAGCATCAACGCCATATTTATCTATTAAAGTGTTAGGATCAACAACATTCCCCCTACTCTTACTCATCTTTTTACCATCATCAAAAAGCACCCATCCATGACCAAATACTTTTTTTGGAAGCGGTATATCAAGCATTTTAAGCATTATAGGCCATATAATAGCGTGGAAACGAACAATCTCCTTACCAACAAAATGAACATCGCAAGGCCAATATTTTTTATATAGCTCATCTTCTTCACTATAACCTAAAGCTGTAATATAGTTTGATAAAGCATCAATCCATACATATATGCTATGCTCCTTATCTATAGGGCAAGGTATACCCCAGTTTAATCCCTTACGAGTAACAGCCAAATCTTCAAGACCAGGAAGCAAAAAGTTTTTAAGCATCTCGTTTTGTCTTTCTTTAGGCTCCAAAAACTCAGGGTGTTCTTTATAATAATTTATAAGCCAATCTCCAAACTCAGAAAGTTTAAGATAATAGCATTCCTCTTCTTTATACTCTAATTCTTTCTCACAATCAGGGCAGTAACATTTTCCATCATCTTTTTTTACAACCTGACTCTCTGTAAAAAATGCTTCATCACTCACACAGTAAAGTCCTTTATATGAACCTTTGTAAATATATCCTTTATCATAAAGCTGTTTAAATATATTTTGTACTCTTCTTTCATGATAATCATCTGTTGTTCTTATATAATGACTATAATCTATATGAAGTCTTTTCCACAATTTTTTTGTAGCTTCTACAATATTATCAACATATTTTTTGGGAGTAGTTTTAGCTTCTTCTGCTTTTCTTTGAATCTTCTCTCCATGCTCATCAGTACCCGTTAAAAAATAAACATCATAGCCCATTATTTTTTTATATCTTGCCATAGTGTCGGTTGCTATAGTACAGTAACAATGCCCTATATGTAAATAATCTGAAGGATAATATATTGGAGTTGTAATATAAAATTTTTTGTCTGTCATCTATTTTCTCCCTAAAATAATGCTTGAATAATTATACTAAAAGAAATGCTTTTTGTAAAGATTGTTTAGGAGCCAGAGATATTGCACATTTTTTAGTAAAAAAAGTAGGTATTCCTTATAATATAAATAACCCAATTTAAAGGAATACCTATGAAAGAATATACTTCAAATC
>CAKVCJ010000315.1 GCA_934725655.1 uncultured Brachyspira sp. | reverse complement strand
AACAAACAAGTACAAATATAGTAGCCACTGACATACCAATGGCATTCATAACACTATTTGTTACTGCTAAACTAGGGCACATTCCAAGAATTTGTACGAAAGTTGGATTATTTTTCCATACTCCATCAATAAATACTTGAGAATTTTTCATATTGATTAACCTTGATTTAATTAAAATTATCCTTTTTATTTTAACATATATAAGTATAATTTCAAGCATAAGAAAATAGTTTAGTTAAATTATAATTTTTTATAATATTTATAATTATTAACTTTATTTTTTTTATTTTTTTATTATAATATTTCTCATGAAAAATATAGATTTAAACAATATAAAAAGAATAGTTTTCAAATTTGGAACTAATGTATTAAGAAATGATGAAGGATATATTTCTTTAGCTAGGATATATTCTTTTATAGAGGCTATAGCTAAATATAAAAAAATGGGCAAAGAAGTTTTGGTAGTTACATCTGGAGCTGTTGGATTGGGAGCCAAAAAAATTAATGCAGCAGACTTAAGCGAGGTATCTCTAAAACAGGCTTGTGCAGCAATTGGGCAATCGCAGCTTATGTCTATTTATGAGGACGGCTTTTCTAAGTTTGATATCGTTACAGCACAGATTCTGCTTACAGAAGAAGATTTCTCAAACAGAAGAAGATACTTAAATCTTCGCTCTACATTAGATACATTATTAAAATACAATGTAATACCTATAATAAATGAAAATGACACTGTTTCAAGCGATGAGCTTAAATTATTATATGATGTTACTCAAATAAGTTTTTCTGATAATGATAAACTCTCTGCTTTGGTAGCAAGTGAGCTTGATGCAGATTTACTTATAATACTTTCTGACATCAATGGGTTTTATGACGATAACCCTAAAACTAATCCTAATGCCAATTTTATACATGAAGTTTTTGAGGTTACAAAAGAGATAGAAAGTTTAGGGCTCGATGCTTCTAAAGGCGGAAGAGGAGGAATGAAAACAAAGCTTCAAGCAGCTAAAATTGTTACAAGGTCTGGATGTGCTTTGATTATCGCTAACGGTAAAACTCCAAATATTTTAAACAACATATTTACTACTAAAGAAAAAACTATATTCTACCCTGTAGAAGAAAATAATGAACTCAATACAAAAAAAAGATGGATTGCTTATGCCACAACTATTATAGGAAAAGTTCTTGTAAATGCTGGTGCTAAAAAAGCTATAATAGAAAAAGATTCAAGCCTTCTTCCTATTGGTGTAATAAAAGTTATTAATAATTTCAAAAAAGGTGATATTGTAAGCATTATAGATGAAAACGGTGAAGAGTTCGCGAGAGGTATTATTAATTATAATTCTGAGGATACCAAAAAAATAATAGGAAAACATTCTGATTCTATATTAGAAACTCTTGGGTACAAAAATTATGATGCTTTAATTACAAGGGATTATATAGTTTTGACATAAATAAATTATAATTTTTTTTAACATAAAAATATTTATAATTTGTGTATCAATAATAAAAAAATTAAGCTGTGAAATACAGCTTAATTTTTTAAATAATAATATTCTATATAAAAATAATTAACCTCTTATTTCTTTTTATTTGTAAGAGTTAATATTAAAACCTGAACAACAGACATATCAATTTCAGGAACTCTTAAGGCCTGAGCTATATTATAAGGCTTATATTGTTTAAGTTTATTAATGGCATCTATCTTCACGCTTTTTAAAGAAGAATAATCAAAATCTTCAGGTATACGCATTTTCTCATATTTTTCTATATCTCTTATTTCGTTTAAATACCTCGCAATATAGCCTTCGTACTTAATAGCAATTTCAGCATTTTCCAAAACATTTTTATTATAATCTCCGTCTATTAAATGTTTAATTTTATCAATCCCCCATTCTGGACGCTTTATTATGGAAGATAAACTCATAGTTCTATATTCCTGAGCTTCTTTAATAAACCCTAATTCTTCTGTTTCCTTTTGTGTGAGTGTGCGTTTATTTAAATATTCAACAAGTATTTGAGTTTTTTGCTTTTTATCTCTTACTTTTTCAAGTCTCTCTTTGCTCGCAAGACCTATATTATAAGAAAGCTCAGTTAGCCTTTCATCTGCATTATCCTGCCTTAAAAGCATTCTATGTTCTGCCTGTGATGTAAACATTCTATGAGGCTCTTTAGTTCCTTTAGTTGTTAAATCATCAATTAAAACTCCAATATATCCGTCACTTCTTTTAAGTATAAACGGTGCTTCTTTTTTTATTTTTAAACTTGCATTTATTCCTGCCATAATACCCTGACAAGCTGCCTCTTCATATCCGCTTGTGCCGTTAATTTGGCCTGCCAAAAATAAGCCTTCTATTTTCTTAGTTTCCAAAGTTGGCTTTAATTCTATAGGGTTTACATAATCATATTCTACTGCGTATGCTGGTTTTAATATCTTTACTTCTTCTAAACCTTTTAATGACCTTATCATCTTTATTTGAACATCTTCCGGCAAGC
>CAKVCJ010000314.1 GCA_934725655.1 uncultured Brachyspira sp. | reverse complement strand
ATCAATACGATGAAAATAAAAAATATTTATTTAAAGTACTAATTATAGCATTAGCAATTATTTTTATATTATTAATAGGAGCAGGAATACTTGTCGGCTCATTTTTATTTATAACAAATAGAGCCAATTTAAATAAAATGGTTCAAAATCATGATATATATGATGAAGCTATATATAATAAAAAATACGGCGATAGTATTATAAAAGAATTTGTAAACAATTATGGAGCTGATGTTAATGACAGTGATATAGAAAATAGAACTCCTCTCTATCATGCTGTTGAAGCTAACAATATAAAAGCTGTTAAGTTTTTAATAGAAAATAAAGCAGATACAGAAATCTCAAGCGACGAAGGAATAACACCGCTCCTTTTAGCAATAAAAAACAATAATAAAAAAATAGCAGAACTTCTAATTAAAGAAGGCAATGCTAATGTATACGGTTCTTATACTGGAGATAATATAAAAAATTATCCTATGTATTATGCAATATCACAAACAAATAAAAATATGATAAAATTGTTATTAGATAATTCATTTGATTTAAAAAGAGAGCCTGCCATTTTAAGCTATGCTATTGAAAACAGCGATAGGAGTATAGTTAAATATTTAGTAGATAATGGGGCTGATATTAATTATCAAAATCCTGATGGAAGCACTGTATTATATAATTCTGTAGTATCATTAGATTATGATTTATTTAAGTATTTTTTAGATAAAGGTTCGCAAATAGAAAATAATAGTTTTAATAAGAAATATGGAAATATTATAATGGCTGCTGCGGGTTCTAAGTTTAATAATAGTTCAAGCAAACAGCCTGTGGATTTGGTACTTCTTCAAAACGGTTCTCAAAACAGTGCTAAAATAATGAATGATATTATAACTAACTTCAATAAAAATGATATTAACAGTTATATGAATGGAATGAATGCTTTAATAATAGCTTCTGGTAATTCATATATTGAGACTGTAAAAATACTTTTAGAAAATGGCGCGGATATTAATTCTTATGATAATGATGGGTGGACTTCTCTTATGTATGCTGCCAATAATGGAGATATAGAATTAGCTAAACTTCTTATATCTAATAATGCAAATGTTAATATTCAAAGTTATGATTATAGTACGGCATTGATGTGTGCTATAAAAAGCCCTATTATAAAAAACAGAATACCTATGATAGAGTTATTAATAGCAAACAAAGCTGATATTAATATTACAGATGCTAAGGGGCTTGGTGCTTTAAATATTGCCATAATGAATAATGATATGGAATTAACAAAATTCTTCATTACTAATAAAGCAGATTTAAATAAAACAACTATGGAAGATGGAAGTTCTTTAATAGAATATGCTATAAATAATGATAATATAGACTTGCTTCAGCTTTTAGTAGAAAATGGGGCTGATATTAATAGAGCAAATGATATATCAAGTTTAACTCCATTAATGAGAGCTTCAAGAACTGGGCTTGAAAATATAGTAAGAATATTACTTTCAAGAAATGTTGAATTAAACACTGCAGATAAATATGGAAGCACTGCTTTGCATATGGCAGCTGAAAACTCTCAATTGAATATTGTAAAACTTTTGCTTAATAAAAAACCAGAGCTTAATATACAAAATCAATATGGAGACACTCCTTTGCATAATGCTGTTAGAGCCGGCAATATCGATATAGTAAGCGAACTTGTTATAGCTGGGGCTGATGTCAATATAGAAAATAACAATAAAAAATTGCCTATAGATATAGCAAGAGATAATAACAGCTTAGCAATATATGAAGTATTAAGACAAGCTCAAGACAATAAATAAATATATAGATTGTAAATTAATTATAATATATTATAATTAACATAATATTTAAGGTAATAATATATATATGTCAATTATATTAAAAGTAGAAAATCTCAAGATGTATTATCACACATCTAAAGGCAATATAAAAGCTATCAACGATATTAGTTTTGATATAGAAGAAGGAGAAACTTTAGGGATTGTTGGAGAATCAGGCTGCGGAAAAACATCTCTTGCCGCATCGCTTCTCAGAATGCCCTCTCCTCCAGGTAAATATGAAGGCGGAAAAATTATATTAGATAATGAAGATATAATACCGCTTAAAGAAGAATACATAAGAAAAAATATAAGATGGTCAAAAATATCTATGGTTTTTCAGGGAGCTATGAATTCTCTCACTCCCGTATATACTATAGGCTATCAAATGCTTGAAACATTAAATAGGCATGTTGATATGAATAAAAATGATGCATATAAACTCATAAAAGAATATTTAGGATATGTGGGGCTTCATCATAGTGTGATAGATAGATATCCGCATGAGCTTTCTGGAGGAATGAAGCAAAGAGTTGTAATAGCAGCTGCTTTATTTTTAAAACCTAAATTAATAATATTAGATGAACCTACTACAGCATTGGATGTTATAGTGCAGGCTCAAATAATAAACCTTTTAAAAAAACTAAAAAAAGATTTTAATTTATCATTTATATTTA
>CAKVCJ010000313.1 GCA_934725655.1 uncultured Brachyspira sp. | reverse complement strand
GTTCACTATCTATTTTTATTCTTTTGCTTGAATGGTCATAAAGTTTGTACAATAAATATTCTTTTTTCATAAATATTTCCTTAAATAGATTATTTTTACATTATAGAAACTATTCTTTCTGCAAACTCTTTTGTGCCAAGTGCAGTGCCGTTATCCATAAAACTTGCCAAATCTTCTGTAGCATAGCCGCCTTCAAAAGATTTCTCTAATGCATTTATTATTAATTTTGCCGCCTCATTCATATTCAAATATTCTAATGCCATTACAGAAGAAAGTATTAATGAACAAGGATTAGCTTTATTTTTTCTTGCTATATCTGGTGCTGTGCCGTGGGTAGCTTCAAAAATAGCATGCCCCGTTTTATAATTAATGTTTCCACCAGGTGCTATTCCTATTCCTCCTACCATAGCTGCCAATTGGTCTGATATATAATCGCCATTTAAGTTTAATGTTGCTATTACAGAATAATCTTCTGGTTTCAATAATGTGTTTTGCAAAAAGGCATCAGCAATATTGTCTTTTATTATAATTTTGCCTTCTTCTTTTGCTTCTTTTAACTTCTCTTTTGCTTTATCTTCACCAAATTCTTTTTTTATTTCTGCGTACTCTTCCATAGTGAAAGTTTTATGAGCAAACTCTTTTCTTGCAAGTTCGTATCCATATTTTTTAAATCCTCCTTCAGTGAATTTCATTATATTACCCTTATGAACCAAAGTAACAGAAGGAAGTTTATTTTCAATAGCATATTCAATGGCTGAAGCTATTAATCTTTTAGAGCCTTCTTCAGATACAGGCTTAACTCCGAAAGATGATGTTTCTGGGAATCTTACTTTAGTTACACCCATTTCATTTTTTAGGAAATTATAGAATTTCTTTGCTTCTTCAGTGCCAGTTTTCCATTCTATGCCAGCATATATATCTTCAGTATTTTCTCTAAACACAACCATATTAACTTTATTAGGCTCTTTTACAGGCGAAGAAGTACCTTTAAACCACCTTACAGGCCTTAAACAAACATAAAGGTCTAAAGTCTGACGAAGTGCCACATTTAAAGAACGCATACCCCCTCCAACAGGTGTAGTTAAAGGTCCTTTTATGCCTATAAGATATTCTTTAAAAATGCTTATAGTTTCATCAGGCAAAGGAGTGCCTAACTCTTTTTGTGCTTTATCTCCTGCAAGCACCTCAAGCCATTCAATGGACTTCTCTCCGTTGTAGGCTTTTTTTACAGCCGCATTTACAACCATTTGAGAAGCAGGTGTAATTTCTGCCCCTACTCCGTCCCCCTCTATAAAAGGAATTGTAACTTTATTTGGCACTATCAATTTACCATTTTTCATTTCTATTTTACTCATATTAAAATCCTATTATTAATTAGTTTTTATTTGCGGGGACTAGCCCCCGCACCCCCAGTTCTTTTATTGGTATAAAAGAACCAAAAGAACTGCATTTTTTAATCTAAATTTAGGTTTTATCTTGTATTACAATTATAGTTTTATGTTATAAAAAATTATAATTTATATTCATAAATAACTAAAAATTGACAAAAGCTAATTGTTTCAATATATATTAAAATATTTTCTTTATAAATTTATACTTATATAACTCATAAATAAATTTTTATTTATGATACTATAAAAAATATCAAACATTTAAATTTATATAAATTAATTTCTCATTAAACTATTCAATGCTCCTCCGTTTTTAAACCATTCAATCTGTGCTTCATTATAGGTGTGAATTGCTTCAAAAGTCTCTTCACTTCCATTTTCATGAATTACTTTAACAATTAAATTTTGTTTAGGCCTAAAATCATCAAGCCCCAATATGCTTATTTTATCTTTTTCTTCTATCTTGTTGTAATCATCTTTATATTTAAATGTTATAGCAAGCATACCTTGTTTTTTTAGATTAGTTTCATGTATCCTTGCAAAACTTTTAGCAAGCACCGCCTTAACATTCAAAAATCTCGGCTCCATTGCTGCATGCTCTCTGCTTGAGCCTTCTCCGTAATTCTCTTCTGCAACCACTATAGAAGAAATATTTTTTTGCTTATATTCTTTTGCTGTTTTTGAAACCTCTTCGTAACTATTGCTTAATTGATTAAATACAGAGTTTGTTTTATCATTAAAGAAATTAACTGCCCCCATTAACATATTGTCTGAAATATTTTCTAAATGCCCCCTAAACTTTAACCAAGGTCCAGCCATTGATATATGGTCTGTTGTACATTTACCTTTAACTTTTATCAAAAGAGGCATATTCTCAAAATCTTTTATATTAAACTTATCAAAAGGTTTCAACAACTGTAAACGTTTAGAATCTTTATCTATTACAATTTCTACACTACTATCTGGTGCATTTTGCCTGTTTTTGTTTTCTGTGCTAAGTCCGTTTTTTGGCAAAGCTATCCCAACAGGCTCATCGAGTTTAACTTCTTTTCCTTCTTCATTAATTAAACTATCTTTTAAAGGATTAAATCTCAAATCTCCTGCTATGCTTAAAGCCATTACAGTTTCAG
>CAKVCJ010000312.1 GCA_934725655.1 uncultured Brachyspira sp. | reverse complement strand
AAGGAGAATATATGGTAACAGTTAAGAGTGTATTTTGCGGAGAAGAATTAATTTTAGAGACAGGACTTTTAGCAAAGCAAGCACATGGTTCAGTAACTTTAAGATTAGGAAATACTACTATTTTAGCTACAGCTGTTGCGGCAAAAGAGCCTAATTTAGAATCGGACTTTTTCCCGCTTACTGTAAATTATAATGAAAAATATTATGCAGGCGGTAAAATTCCTGGCGGTTTCTTTAAAAGAGAAGCTAAGCCTAGAGATAAAGAGATACTTATTTCTCGTATAATAGACAGGCCTTTAAGACCGCTTTTCCCTGAAGGTTTTAGAAACGAGGTTCAAATTATTCCTACAGTACTTTCTGTAGATACTGATATGCCTACAGATGCTTTAGCTTTAATAGCTTCATCTGCAGCACTTACTATTTCTTGGATACCTTTCGGCGGGCCTGTGGCAGCTGTAAGAATAGGATATAAAAACGGAGAATATATCATTAACCCTAAAAACAGCGAACTTGCATCAAGCGAATTAGATATTATAGTAGCAGGAAGTAAAGATGCTATACTGATGATTGAAGGGGAGGCAAGAGAGGTTTCTGAGGAAGTATTTATCGGTGCTATAGAGTTGGCTCATAGAGAGATGCAAAAATATATTGATATGCAAAACGAGATGGCTGCTCTTTGCGGTACTCAAAAAATAGAACAGGAATTATTTGAGTATGATGCTGAATTAGTGAAGATGGTTACTGAATATGGAAGAGAAAAGATAGAAGCTGCTAATTATAATCCTGATAAAGCTAAAAGAAATGAAAGTATGGATAATGCTTTTAATGAAATAGAAGAGTATATTAAAACAAAAATAGAAGATGAAAAATTAATATCTCAAGTTAAAGGTATTTGTCATTCTATAGAAGAAGAAATTGTAAGAGAGGCTATAGTAGAGAAAGGAATGCGTCCGGATGGAAGGGCATTAGATGAGATTCGTCCTATCAGTACTATGACAAACTTAATTCCGAGAGTTCATGGTTCTGCTTTATTTACAAGGGGACAGACTCAGTGTTTATCTATAGTTACATTAGGAAGCGAGAAAGATGCTCAATTAATGGACGACATATACGGCAAAGAAAACAAAACTTTTATGCTTCATTATAATTTCCCTCCTTTCTCTGTTGGAGAGGTTGGAAGATACGGCTCTCCAGGAAGAAGAGAGATTGGACATGGTAATTTAGCTGAACGTTCTTTTAATGCAGTTCTTCCTGCAAAAGAAAAGTTTCCTTACACTATAAGAGTAGTTGCTGAAATATTAGAAAGTAACGGTTCTTCATCAATGGCTACAATTTGTGCTTCTACTATGTCGCTGCTTTCTGCTGGGGTTCCTCTTAATGCAAGTGTGGCTGGTATAGCTATGGGACTTGCTACTTATAAAGACGGATATAAAGTGCTTACAGATATACAGGGTGTTGAGGACCATTTGGGAGATATGGACTTTAAAGTTGCTGGAACTCGTAAGGGTATCACTGCTTTTCAGCTTGATATTAAACTCACTGGAATCTCTACTCAAATATTAAAAGAGGCATTAGAACAGGCTAAGAAGGCAAGATATTTTATACTTGATAAGATTGAAGCTACTATATCTAACCCTAATGAGATTTCAGATTTTGCTCCTAAGTATAAAACTATGGATGTAAATCCTGAGAAAATTAGAATATTAATAGGTCCTGGAGGAAAAAATATTAAGGCTATCATTGAAGAGACAGGAAGTGATGTTGAGATACAAGACAGCGGCGTAATTAATATATTTGCCCCAGATACTCCTACTTTAGATAAAACTATTAAGCTTATTAACTCTTATGTTAAAGACCCTGAGATTGGTGAAATTTACGATGGTGTTGTAAAAGACATTAAAGATTTTGGTGCTTTTATAGAGTTTTTACCTGGTGTTGAAGGGCTTTGTCATATATCTGAGCTTGCTTATAAACATGTTATGAATGTGGAAGAGGTGTTAAAGATTGGCGATGAAGTAAAAGTAAAAATCATAGATGTTAAGGGCGGAAAATATTCTTTAAGCAGAAAGGCTTTGCTTGAAAAACCTGCTGATTATGTTGAAGAAGAAAATAATAATAAAAGAAAACATGACAGGAAAAAAAGATTTTAATCTTTTAGATTATTGAATATAGAAAGAGGTTATTATTTGATAATAGCCTCTTTTTTTATGGTAAAAATTTTTAAGTTTTTTATTTGTTGGGGCTTTACCCCAGACCCACTTTTTTTACGACCGAAGGAATTACCTTTAGGTATTGATATAAAAGAAGAAAAAGAACTGCATTTTTTTAGCCTGAAATGTTGGTATTATATTATAGTTTATACATGTTCCAAACACACAAAGTTATAGTACTTGCACTTTTTGGTTCTTTTGACGAAGTCCGCACCGCGTAAGGCGATAAAAGTTAAATAAAAAAATTAGGGGCTGACCCAGATAACTAAAATTTATTAAATTTTAGTTATGAAACACAGTAAATTAAGTAAAGAAAAACAAT
>CAKVCJ010000311.1 GCA_934725655.1 uncultured Brachyspira sp. | reverse complement strand
AATTGGGTTATTTATATTATAAGGAATACCTACTTTTTTTAACTAAAAAATGTGCAATATCTCTGGCTCCTAAACAGTCAATATAAATTATTTATGTTGACTTTATCTGTTTATATATGTATTATATAATTAAATAAAATTTTAGTTATATAAAAAATAATGATGAAAATTAATTCAATGTCTATAGCTGTGTTTGATTCTGGATTTGGCGGTATAAGTGTTTTAAAAAAATTATTAGATATACTTCCCAATGAAAATTATATATATCTTGGAGATAATTGTAATATACCTTATGGCGATAAATCTAAAGAAGAAATAACTCAATTATCTATAAAAATATTAGACTTTCTTATAAAACAAAATTGTAAAATGGCAGTTATTGCTTGTAATACTATTACAGCCTCATCTTATGATATATTAAAAGAGAGATATAATATACCAATAATAGAAGTAATATCTAATGGGGTAGAAGATATTATTGATAATACTAAAAATAATAATGTATCTATAATGGCAACAGAGTTTACGGTTCATTCTAATGTATATTATGATAAAATATTTAATTACAATAAAAAAATAAAAGTCACTCAAGTGGCATGTCAAAAATTATGCCCTATGATAGAAAATAATTGGTGTAGTTATGATGATAGACTCAATGTTTTAGAGGAGTATGTAAAAAGAATAGATGATGATTCTGATACTTTGCTTCTTGCTTGCACTCATTATCCATTTATTATGGATGATATAAAAGATGTTATAGATAGAAAAAAGACTAATATAAAAAATATAATAGATCCAAGTCAAAAAATAGCATTATCTATAAAAAAATATCTTATTGATAATAATTTAGTTAATACTTCAGGGGGGAATTTAAAGTTTTTTACAACAGGCAATAAAAAAGATTTTAATGATTTTGTATCTAAATATATAAAAATTGATTATGAATTAGAAAGAATAGTATTATAATAATTATTTATTTTTTTCTAATTTATTTTTTACAAAACTGCTTAAGATATTTAATTGTTCAGGATTTGTTTTGGAAGCTTCTAAGTTTTGGCTTTCGATTTCTTCATAAACCTCTTTTCTGAATATTTTTACATCTCTTGGGGCATTGATGCCTAATTTTATTTGATCGCCTCTTATATCAACAAGCATAATTTCTATGTTATCGCCTATAACAATGCTTTGATTGATTTTTCTCGAAAGTACAAGCATATATCAACTTTTCTCCTCTTTTTTATTTTCAGCATTGTTCTCTGAGAGTATAGGATGTCTGGTATTGTATTTATCGCCAATAACAGTACATTGTCTCGCTTTATGATTTTTGATATTAAAAACTATAGGAGCTATTAAATTGGCACTCATAGCTTTAAAATTATCATTTGGTATTGTTACTATAGTAAGCAAATGTATATCTTCTTCTTTTTCGATTTCAAGCAATTTTATATCATTATCATGAACATCTGGTTTATAATCTTTAAATACCAGAAAAGGATCTATCAATATAAAACATATATTTTTATCATCTTTAGATTGAAGTATTTTAAAAGTACCTTCTTCATCCATATTTAATAAATAAAACTCATCATAGTCTTCAAATGCTAATATGCTGCCGTTAAGGTGATATAAATTGTTATCAGAAACTTCTACTTTTCCTAATATTCTAGATTCTATTTCTGGCATTAAATAATTTCCTTTAAGTTTATTGTTAATAGTTTATATTATCTCATATAATCTAATAAAGTTCTTCCCAATAGTCTTCCTGTAGTTTGTAATGTTGCATTATGAGCATATTGCCACATATTGAAATTAACAATCTCTTCAGCATAATCAATATTTTCATTTTTAGCCAAAGCTTCATCTATTGCAAGCTTTTGATCTTCAAAACTATTGTATCCCATATCAAGTCTTGTTACTTTTGAAGAAGCATTAGCCTGAACAGTTGTAACATTATCTATGGCACTGTCTATATATCCTAAAGCCTCACTTCCTATAGCTCTAACATCATCATTAAGCATAGCATCTCTTAAATATATCAAACTCTCAAATAAAGATTTACCAGAAATAACAGCACTAGGTTCATAATTGTTTTCTGGAATGTTTCCAGCACCTTGTCTTACTAAACCTATATCTTGTAATACAGTGCCTCCTTTTAAATCTTGTAAAAGTATTTTATGAGGAGTAGATGTTTTTAATTGTATAACTTTAGCTCCGCCTCTCAAATCTCCTATAGTAGCACTAACATTCCCATTAGCATCATTTATTCTTTGAACTATAGCTTCAATATTGTCGCCTTGCTTTATACTTATAACCATATCATCTATCATAATATCCTGATTTTCTGAAGCAACATAATTGCCCGCATCAACTGTTGATATTATTTCCATATTTGTACCCCAAAAAGCATAGTTTCCTGGTGTGCCTACATTTATATATTGACCATTTTCTATTTCTCTGTTTTGAGCATTAGCATCACCTTCATACATTACTGTTTGAATTATTGAACGGCCTGCTTTTTCATCATGTCCGTATAATGCTC
>CAKVCJ010000310.1 GCA_934725655.1 uncultured Brachyspira sp. | reverse complement strand
AATTGTTTTTCTTTACTTAATTTACTGTGTTTCATAACTAAAATTTAATAAATTTTAGTTATCTGGGTCAGCCCCTTAATTTTTATAATACCTGCTATAATATTCATAGCTTTTCATTACTCTCTCAACATAAAACTCTGTCTCTTCTATATCTATAAATCTTGCAGTGCGATACATATTATTTGTGCCGTATTCTCTTTTCCATCTATTACCCCTTCCAGAACCAGCATTATAACTAGCAGCAACTAATGCATAATTGCTTGCATTTTGACTTTGAAATAACCAGCTTAAATGAGATATACCAATATTAATATTTTGTTTGGCATCTGTTAGGTTTAGAGGATTGTATCTGTATCTTGCTTTTTTATTTTCGGCAGCGGCAGTTGTAGGCATTAACTGCATAAGCCCCATTGCCCCAACATAAGATTTTGCCTTTACATCAAATAAACTCTCTTCTCTCATTATAGAATATACAAAATTAGGCTCTATCTTATAATATTTTGCCTCAGGTACAACATATTCATCAAAATACCTTGGATAAACATATTTTCTAAACTCATCTGGAAGCAAATCTACATTGTCATAATAATTATATCCAAAATACTTACCTATATTCGCACAAATCTGCATAAACCTCTTTGTATTTAATGATGATTTATATATCTTTTCAGCATAATAAAATAAAGGATAAGTTACCTGAGTCTTTTGATAAATGGCGTTAAATTCTCTATACGCATTATCCATATCCCCATAATAATATAATAATATAGGTTTATTAACTTCCTGTCTTGTCTGCAAAGATAATTCATTAAATATTTCATTTTCTTTTTTATTAGAATAAAAATCCTGAACAAATTTATTTTGCATAAATATATCTTTAGCTATAGCCCTTGCTTCTTTTACTAAATTATCTTCTTTTTTTGTTACTATGTAATCTATAAACTGCATATTATTAAGCATCTGCATAGTCTTTGTATAATTTGAATCAGCATAATATTTTTTTGCTTCGTTTAAATAATAAGTATTGCTTTGAGAAACATAATCTATCATTTCATCAGTTGCTAAACTCAAAGCTCCTTTTACATAAAAAGGATTTTTACTTTCAAGCAAGCTTTTCATTATATATTCATCTCTTTTTTCAGTATCTCCCAATTCATCAGCAGCCCACATATACCATGATAATACAAAGTCATGTCTGTATTTTGGATATATTTTTTCTAATTCACTAATAGCATAATATGTTTCTGTTTTGTTTTTTAGTTTTAACGCCTTTCTTAAATAACTCTTCAATGAAAGTTCTGTATATCTATTGTTATGGAAATTTTTTAGTGTGTTTGTTAAATATTTTTTAGCCTCTGGTAAATTATTGCTGTTTAAACTTGTATTAATAAAGCTATTATAAATCCTTGGTACATAACTATCTTTTGGATAATTCCTCAAAAAAGTATTATACAACTCTTTTGCTTTAGTATAATTCTTTAACCTTTCATAATTATTAGCATTCCAATAAATTGCTAATTTCCTATACTCTTTATTGTTAGTGTTAGCAAGATATTCATTAAATAATAAAGAAGCATTTTCTCTATTTCCTGCTAATTGATTTATCCTTGCTTTGTAATATATTGAATTGTTTTTATATGCATTAAGTTCTATAAGATTGTCAAAATATTTTAAAGCTGAAGTTCTGTATCCAGCATCATATAATTCTACTGCTGATTTATATTTTATATTATTATTAAACTTATATATCTCTTCTTCAAAATTATTATTTAAATATATTAGAGCTTCTCTGTTTAGATATTTTGTAGTTAATTCTAATGCTATTAATTTGGCTTTATTAGTATCATCAGTTTCTCTCATCGCACTTAAGCCAACAAATTCTTTTATCCATTTTTGTTTATTGCCATTAAAAAAATTGCTTATAGGATAATCATCTTTGTAGAACTCTGCTAATGCTTTATATTGTTCAGCAAAAGGGTATAATGATGACCTTGGATATTCTTCCATAAGCTTAGAATATAAATCTATTGCCTCATCATACATATTAGTATTTAAAGCACTTTTTGCCCCATAATATATAATATAATCTCTTATTAATAAATCATTGCTGCTGTTTATTAGATTTGTAAATTGTGCATATGCCTTTTTATATTGTTTTTCATTATATAGTTTTAATGCACTGCCGTAATTTATTTTATTCTTTGATACTATATCAGGTATATACGCTTTTCCTTGTGCTCCTAATCCGGAAGTCATTATTATAATAATTAATTCAAAAAGCAAAACAAAGATAATAATATTTTTTTTCATAAACACCTACTAAATATATCTATTAATTATAATATTTTATTATTTTTTCTCTCTTTTTGCAAATATTATTTAAATCTGTGCTGCATATAAAAGAATATTGTTTTTTATATTATAAATATTTACAAAATATTATGTTTATTAAAAGTATTTATAAACATGCACAGGTTCCAAACATATTGCAGTTAGGAATTCCTTAATTTCTTAAAGTATATCATAGGCGTATCATAATTTA
>CAKVCJ010000309.1 GCA_934725655.1 uncultured Brachyspira sp. | reverse complement strand
ACAGCTTGCTATTAGAATGCCCTTATTTGCCTCGTATTTGCCTCACACGAGGCTTTTTAATGGTTTAGATATAATTTAATATACTAATATAAAAATAACTATTTAATAAAGTATTTGTTTAATATTCAGTATATATTTTTATACAGTTGTAATTAAATAGGATTTTATTATAATAGAGAAACCATATTATAGGATTTCCTTATGCCTGCAGAACAGAACAGAACAGAACAGAACAGAACAGAACAGAAAAATAATTATGTAAATAAGCTTTTCTACGGCGACAATCTCGATATTATGGAAGATAAAATACCTGATAATTCCATAGATTTAATATATTTAGACCCCCCCTTTAATTCCAACAGAAATTACAACCGCATATATTCAACAAATGTAGGTCAGCCAGTGCCTGAAGAAGCTATAGCTTTCTGCGATGCTTGGGAGCTGACCGAAGAAAAAGAAGAAGATATTAAAACTTTTTATGATAAATTAATTTTAGATGATAATGAAAACTTCGCTAAGTTTTGGCTGTCTTGGACTGAAGCCTTAAAGTATTCCAATTCTAAAATATTATCATATCTTGTCTTTATGGCTTTAAGATTAAGAGTAATGAGAAATAAACTAAAAGATACAGGCTCATTGTTTTTACACTGCGATGCCGCAGCAAGCCATTATATAAAAATATTACTGGACGGCATATTCGGCATAAAGAATTTTAAAAATGAAATAATATGGTCTTATTCAGGTAATTCTGTTCCAAAAAAATTTTTACCAAGAAAACATGATATTATTTTATGGTATTCTAAAAAAGATAAATGCAGTTTTTATCCTATATATGTAGATTATGCTGAAAGCACATTAAAAAGGTATAATCATATAGATGATGAAGGCAGAAGATATAAAATATCAGCATTAAAAAACGGCATACAAGAAATAGTATATATGAAAGAAGGCAAGCCTTGCACAGATGTATGGAATGATATTCCAATAGTCCGTAAGAAATCAGAGAGAATGGGCTATCCTACACAAAAACCTGTCGCTTTGCTTGAAAGAATTATAAAAATGTGCAGTGATGAAAATGATATAATAATGGACCCCTTTTGCGGATGCGGTACTACATTGGATGCGGCGCAGAAACTTAACCGCAAATGGATAGGCATTGACATTTGTATGCTTTCAGTTTCTTTAATAGAAAATAGATTAAAAGAAAACTATCCGCTTGTAGTAATGAAAGGCAGAGACTACACTGTAGACGGCATACCTATAACTATAGAACAGGTTGAAGAGCTTATACATAAAAGCGAGAAAAGCAGAAACGAGGGCAGGTATCAATTTCAGTATTGGGCAGTTGAGAAAGTCGGAGGCTTTGCTTCTACTAAAAAAAGCGGAGACGGAGGAATAGACGGCTCTATATATTTCTATAAAGATGAGAAAAAAACTTTAGCTAAAATGATTTTATCAGTTAAATCTAATAAAAAACTTCAAGCCTCTTTTATAAGGGATTTAATAGGCACTATGAATAATAATGATGCGGAAATGGCAGGACTTATATCCTATGCTAAGCCTACGCAGGAGATGATTAACGAATGTAAAAACGCAGGCAGATTCAAAATGAAAGACGGATTATTTGCCGATTATGAGTTTGACAGGGTACAGATACTAACGGCAGAAGATATTTTAAACGGCAGGAGATTTGATTTGCCTTATACCAGAATACTAAAGAAATCTTAAATAAAAACCAGTATATTAATGTATAGCTGTAAAATAAAAGACAGCCTATAATTCGTAAAATTAGAGACTGTCTGTATTTTTAATTATTTATTTTGTCTAATACAGCCTGCCTGATATATTCAGCAGTACTCATATTGCTTTGACTTGCTTTTTCTTTTATTAACTTCTGTTCTTTTTCACTGACACGCATATATAATTTAATGTCAAGTCTATCTTCTGTTATTCTTTTTCTGCCTGCTCCTTCTCTTTTTCCGCCTGTGTTTACTCTCTTTCCGCCCCAACCATTTTTTTTATTATCCATTATTATGACCTCTTTTTAATAAAAGAACTAATACTACTATATTTAGTAATAATGATACTACAGATAATACTGCATTTATAGTTGTTAGCATATTGACAACTCCTTTATATTGTATATAATATAATTATGGAAGTCAGGAGCCAAGTCTGGCAACTTAGCTCCCTTTTACTAACTAATAAAAATTATTTGTTAATTTTTATTAGTTTAACCACAATTACGATAAGAGTCACAATATCAATAATTGTAGCTATGAAAGTTAAGACTTCCATAATTACCTCCTTTATTTCTTTAGGATTAACTATATTATACCATACTTGATGATTTTGTCAATACTTAATCTATAAAAATATACTATTTTTTTATATAGAATATTAAAAAATAGTATTTATTCGATAGCTTTTACACTCCTGCGAATAAACCTTGATGTTCTTTTATCCTATTTCAGTATATATTTTTATACAGTTGTAAAATATTTAATTTCTATTAAGATTATATAAAAATATTCTATGGCTGTACTA
>CAKVCJ010000308.1 GCA_934725655.1 uncultured Brachyspira sp. | reverse complement strand
TTATTATATCTTTTGGTATATCATGATAATTTAAAAGCCCATATCTTATAGCATCATCAACATCATGATTAGCATAGGCTATAGTATCAGCAATTCTCACAATCATACCCTCATTAGTTGAAGGCCCTGATGAATCTGTGAGTAATTTTCCTGTTTTGCCTTTAGTATGTTTTAATATTCCATCTCGCACTTCAAATGTGAGGTTTAGTCCTTTTCCTTTTTCTAAATGTTCTACCACTCTAAGCGACTGCACAGAATGATGAAATCCTTTAAAATATTTTGATATAGCTTTCTCTCCGGCATGTCCAAATGGTGAGTGCCCCAAATCATGTCCTAATGCTATTGCTTCTGTTAAATCTTCATTAAGTCTTAATGCTCTTGCTATGCTTCTTGCTATTTGCATAACTTCTAATGTATGTGTGAGTCTTGTTCTAAAATCTCCAACAGAAAGCATTATTACTTGTGCTTTGTCTTTTAATCTTCTAAAGTATTCGCTGTGTATGATTCTGTCTCTGTCTTGCATATAAAGTGTTCTTATATCATCTTCTTCTCTTGGGTATTGACAGCCTTTACTGTTTGAAGAAAAAGATGCTGCGGGAGATAAAAAACTTTTTTCTCTTGTTTCTATATCTAATCTTATTGTTCTCAAAATTAATATCCTTTTTTATATATTATGTTAATATTACATTATAATAAAAAAAATACAATTATGTGAAATGGTTGATCTATTATGAACTAATTCTTTTGCTACCAAAGGAAGTACCCTTTCGGCGTGGCCTAAAGAATCAAAAGGATTACATTTTGCCTAAAATATATGATTATATTAATTAGCATTATTCTTTTACTTGCACTTTTTGGTTCTTTTTGCGGCGGGAAAAAGAACAACAAAAAAATTGACAATCTACTTTAAAAATATTTTTTAATTTTTTTATTTGTGGGGGCTTTGCCCCCACACCCCTACTTCTTTTGGTGACCCAAAGAAGCAAAAGGACTGCATTTTTATTAAGTATATCCACAAAAATACGGTATTATTTTTATATGTATTTCTATTATGTAAAATTAAAATACTTGCTTTTTCGTGAGCTTACATTTATGCAAAAAATTGATAACATTTCTATAAAAATACAGCCATATAAAATATTTGACATAATACATATATATATTATAATTTTAGCTATGAGTAAATATATTGTTATACATAAGATAATTAATGCTTCTATATTTATGCTTTTTCCTATAGCAGCATTTATAATATTAGCACATAAGAATATCACTTCTGGATTTAATTTAGTAATGCTGATTTTATTAAATGTTATACAGATTGGTATTTTTATTTCTTTTATAGCTGTATCTGCAAGATGTGATTGGGGTACGAGGAAACAGCATGCTATAGTAAAGGCTGTGATTTCTTTACTTATATATGTTTTAATGATATTATTTACATTAATTATCATTATTTTCTAATTGTTGGAAAGTTTAATAATGCAGTTATTTCTTCTTTATATATACTTTCTTTTTGGATATATTGCTTATCCTTTTATTTTTATAGTTTTTGCTATTATGATGTTTTTTAATAAACCAATACGAAAGGGGGCTTTATCGAGATTAGGTTTTATTTATCCTAAAGAAAATAATAAAAATGCTGTATGGATTCATGCTGTAAGTGTGGGGGAGATAGTTGCTGTTAGGGAAATGGTATTTAATTTAATTGAAAGAGGATATAATGTTTATTTATCAACGACTACTGTCGGAGGGTATGATATTGCTAAAAAAAATTACGGCGACAAAGTAGAGCTTTTTTATTTAACTTTAGATTATCCGCATATGATTAATAAACTTATCAATTTAATATCTCCTGAATATGTGATGATAGCTGAAATTGAGATATGGCCTACTATGATATATATGCTTCATAAGAGGCTTATACCTATATTTTTAATTAATGGCAGAATTGGTAAAAAAGAACTTAAAGGTTATAAAAACTTCCAATTTTTCTTTAAGCCTTATTTTAATATGTATGCTAAAATACTCGCACAAAGTAGTATTGATATGCAAAATATGATTACTATAGGTATGCCTAAAAAACTTATAGCTGTTACTGGAAATTTGAAATATGATATTAATTATAGTGTAGATGAAAAAAAGATAGACAGTTTAGAGAGTATGATACCTGTAAATAAATTTGTAATAGTTGCAGGAAGTACTCACAGTAACGAAGAAGAAATAATATTAAAAGCCATAGATAAAATAGGCATAAAAGATGATGTGTATATTGTAATAGTGCCAAGAAATATAGAGAGGGGAGAGGATATAAAAAATACAGCTTCAAAGTTAGGATATAATTTACCTCTTTACACTGATTATGATAGAAGTTCTGAAGACGGCATTATTATAAACACAATAGGTGAGCTTCTTAATTGGTATAAGCTTTCTGACCTTGTTATAATGGGGGGAACTTTTATTGGCAATATGGGCGGTCACAATATACTCGAGGCTATTTATTTCAAAAAGGCTGTGATAGTTGGAAGGTATATGTATAACTTTATAGAGATTTACGAATATATGA
>CAKVCJ010000307.1 GCA_934725655.1 uncultured Brachyspira sp. | reverse complement strand
GGGTGAAGTTATTAACCTAATGAAAAAAGGAAATATTAGAATACAGCTTGAACATAAAAAACTTGAAACTCTTGCAAATACTTTAGACAGCTTGGGAGACAGATTAAGTTATTCTATAGTATTAGCTTCATTAATTATTTCAAGCGGACTTATAATAGCTACAAAAATGCCTCCGTTAATACATGGAATATCATTAGTCGGACTTGTGGGATTTTTATTATCTGGAATTATGGGCTTCATTATGATTATAAGCAGATTTGTTAGAAAGTATATAAAGAAAAAATAGTTGTTTTTTTATAGTTTTTAAATATAAATTCTTTTTCAAAATATTATAGGCTCTATCATAATTTTGCCGATCTCTTTTTATAATACATATACAAAACTAAACATAAAATTTAATCTTAATATATATATTCTAAATCAAATATACTATATTACAGAACTATAAAAAAATTAAATTAGAAGTTTATAAAAATAAACTTTTAATATATAATATATTATATTATTATTGTAAGGAGAAAATTATTTATGTCTGAAATTAAAAGAATTGCTATAATTGGGGCTATGGACTGTGAGATTGATAATTTTAAAAATATGATTGAAAATATTGAAGAGATAGAGATAGCTAATATTACATACTACAAAGGAGTTTTATGCGGCAAAAATATAGTGCTTTTAAAATCTGGTATAGGAAAAGTAAATGCTGCCATTGCTACAACTATTGCTATAGAAAGATTTAATGTTGAAAAAATAATATTTACAGGAGTTGCTGGTTCCGGCAATCCTGACTATGATATATCCGATATAGTCATTTCAAAAAATTTAATAGAGCATGATTTTGACACAAGTGTATTAGACGGAGATGAACTTACTGTTTTGGTAAAAGGCTATAATGATAATTACTACCCTGCTGATAAATCTTTAATAGAACTTGCAAAAACTTCAGCTGAAAAAGTTATAAAAGGAAATAAAGTTTATATTGACACAATAGCTACAGGGGATCAATTTGTAGGAGATAATAATAAAGTAAAGCAAATACATAATAAATTCAAAGCTGGTGCTATAGAGATGGAAGGCGCTTCAGTGGCACATGCTGCTTTAATGTATAATATTCCTTTTGTTGTAATACGTTCATTATCAGATAAAGCCGACAGCGATGCCGTAGTAGACTTTCCAAAATTTGTAGCAAAAGCGGTGGAAAATTCTAAAAAAATAGTAATAGAAATGCTTAATAATATTTAATAATTATTTTTTATTACTATTGAAAATATTTGCATATATATTATAATTGCAAAATCAAATTAACATAATATTGGGGAGATTATGCCTAATAAAAGAACTATACTAAAAGGAAACGGTATCGGAGATTATGTATCTATAGGAGACTCATTTCTATATCTTAATTCATTAATAACCCCAATGTATAATATAGAAAAAGAAGATATTGAAGAAGAGTATATAAGATTAGATAATGCTATAGAACAATCAAAAAAACAAATAGAATATTTAATAGCTAATGTGGACAATAATTTAAAAAATATTTTATCTATGCATATTTTACTTATTCAAGACCCTGTAATAATAAAGCAGGTAAAAGATGAAGTAAAAGAGAAACTATTAAATGTTGAACATGTATATGACAGCGTGATAACAGAATATTTTGATAGGATATCAGCTTTTAATAACCAAATGCTTTCAGAAAGAGCAAGCGACATAATAGATATAAAGGGAAGAGTAATAAGGAATTTACTCAATCCAAGTACAGAGAGCAGTTTTTCTATACCAAAAGACTGCATAGTAATATCTAAAACATTAACACCAAGCGATGTATTAAAGTTTAACAGCATAGGTGTTGGAGGTTTTATAGTGGAAGGAGGAGGTTATACTTCTCACGCTGCTATACTCGCTAAATCTTTTGGAATACCTACTATTTTTAATGTAGAAAATATTACTAATAGAGCAAAGAATGATAGAAAAATCATAATAGATTGTAGGAGTAATATAGTCATATTAAATCCAAATGATAAAGATACTCACAATTACACTTTATTATCTGAAAAATTAAAAAAATATAAAGAGCAATCTATTAAAGATGCCAAAGAAAAAGCTATAACCAAAGATAATACAGAAATAACTATAAATGCCAATATAGATATACCTGAAGAAATGGAAAGCGTTATAAAATATGGCATAGATTCAATAGGACTTTATAGAACAGAGTTTTTATATATTTATTCTGATGACGGCAATAGCTGTGCTTTACCGACAGAAGAGAGACAATTTAATGTATACAAAAAAATAGCCTCATCTGCAAATGGTAAAGTAATAATAAGAACATTAGATATTGGCGGAGATAAAATGGCGCCATCTCTTGGAGTCTTTAATATAAAAGAAGATAATCCATTTTTAGGATGGCGTGCTATAAGATTTTGTTTATCAAACAAAAGAATATTTAAAAATCAAATAAGAGCATTATTAAGAGCTTCTGTGTATGGAAATATAGAAATAATGATACCTATGATAAGCACTTTAGAAGAGTTTTTAGATGCTAAAAAATTTATTAATGAAGTAAAAG
>CAKVCJ010000306.1 GCA_934725655.1 uncultured Brachyspira sp. | reverse complement strand
CGAATATGTGAACGGCGAGATATATACCAACACAATAGAAGGAGCATTCGGTATAGTTAAGAGAACAATATTTGGGATATATCATTTTGTAAGTAGAAAACATTTACAAAGATATATGAACGAAATAGCTTTTAGATATAATATCAGAGAATTAAATAATTTTGATAAGGCTAATTTATATCTGTATAATATGAATAACAGATTAAAATACGGAGATTTAGTAGGATGCCGAAAGCAAAACGAAAAGCTACAATATTACAAAATATAGGCAATAGCCAGAGTTTTAATGAAGTTGTAGAAAATATATTAAAAACAAATGTTAAAGATTTGGGTTATAAGAAAGTTGAAAAGAAGAAGAAGAAGTAAATAAAAACAACTTTTATTTATATTGTAGTTTCTTTTATATTGCTTAATTGGATTTGTAATTGTCTTTTTAGCGACAAACAATAATCATTTGTTTTGTCTATTTCTAAATATTTATTGAGATAATATAAAGCCATTTTATAGTGTTGTAAAGCTTTATAATCATTCTTATATGATAGCGAATCATTACCAAAAGAACTTTTTAATAAAAAAAGATAGAAAGAGAACACGCGGAAGATATTGAATATATAAATCGCAAAGAGGAACTTATAGAGTTTGTTAAACAAGGCGGTGTAATTGTTTGTTGTAGCGAGAAAGATTGGAGAGTTAAGATTGAAAAATTAGAAAATAAAGGAATACCTTATATATTTACTACTGAAGAAGAGGCTTTAAAATATAATAATGAAAGTTGAAGACTTAATTGGTAAAAAGAATTACGAAAAACAATTAGAAAAAGATTCTTTTCAATATGGACTACCTGTGTCAAGGAATATTCAAAGTTTAAAATTTAGAAATTAATTTAGTTTTATAATAATCTATTCTTTGACAACCATGTTTTAAAATCTTGGTCATCCTTCACTAACTTAAGTTCTAATTCTTCACCCCAAGCCTTAGCGCTTTTCCAAGGTTCGTATTTATGCGTTATATCAGATAATTCACCAGCTTTATATTCTTTTAGATTTGTAATAACATTAGATATTATTTCTGAAGCTCCACTATTATTTTTATCTAATGCTTCTTTAATAATATCAAATTTCATTTTATTGTTGGATTTATATTTATGTTCCATATAAAAAGAATGTTTAATTTCTTTTTCTTTTAAAATATCATTAGCTATTAAAGTGTATCTAGTATTATTAGCATGTTTAGCAACTGGTCCTCTTGGTAATTTTAAATAAATTTCTTTTGATATTGTTTTTCCATTTTTTATAAAATATATTATATCACAAAAAAATATCAATTTATTTAACTTAGTCAAATTTACAAAATTTCCACGACATATTAAAACCATCATATATGCTAATATATTATTCATTGTTTATACCTTTTTTATTTAAATTTTCATCAATAATTTCTTGTCCATTAATTTTAACAAATTTTTTCAATAGTTCAATATTAACATCTCCATCTTCAGAAGGAATTATAGTTTCTATTGTATCAGAAAACAATTCTTCATTAGTTATTAAATAAAAAATTTGAGGATTATTCCAACCTTTAATATTTTTCCTACACTGTATATAAGAAAAATTATTTTTATTTATATTTTTATTTTTTAAGAATTCTTTTATATTATTAAAAAATAATTTATTAATTGTAATATGCGTTGGAGCAGAATACTTTTCTATACGAAATGAAAAATCCATACCTCTACCCATAACATCCTTAAAATTATTTTCTTCATTAGAATAAATATAAATTTCTGTTAAATAAGTAATAATGAATTTAATATTTAAAAAATCCAATAACTCATTTAGTTCTTTATCTTTTATTTCATTTATATATTGATATATATTATTTAATATACACCATGATAATATATTATTATTTGTATTCTTTGTCAATAGAAATGCAACACCACCATCACCTGTAAATTTACACATAATTTTTTCTAAATTTTTTACCATATCTTTATTTGATAGTTCACATCTATTAGAACAGTTATTACAATTATCTGTTATAGAATCAATAAGTTTTAAAAATGCATTATATATAGTTTTTGTATGAATCTTCCAATTAGGTATATTTATTTTTCTTTTTGTAGAATCTTTTATATCAACTATAATGCAAAAGCCACTATTTAATCTAGTATTCTCAATTTCTTTTTTATCCTCATCCAAGAAGAAACTCATATTTTAACCCTATTGATGATAATCGGAACTATTTTTATAAAATTTATATTATTACTCTATAATATAAAACTTTACCATTTAACTTTGCATTTATGTAAATTAGATGCTATAATATAAATAAGGATTTATTATGTTTAAAAAAATTAAAGAATATTTGAATAAAAGAGAAGAAGCAAAATTTAAAGCTAATATGACAGACGCTAAAATATATTCTGAACGATTAAGAAAATTATACCCTGATTTAGATATAGATTGGGATTATTCTGAAGAAAAATACGATGAATATGGAAACGTTTATAGAGATAAAGAAATTATAGCAATAGTAGCATGCTCCGATTATTGTATTGATGATGATAAAGCTATCAAACAG
>CAKVCJ010000305.1 GCA_934725655.1 uncultured Brachyspira sp. | reverse complement strand
AAGATGTAAAGGTATTAAGCGGAGGAGAGATGGCAAGATTATCTTTGCTTTGTGCTATTACACAATGTGCAGATGTGCTTATATTAGATGAGCCTACCAACCATTTAGATTTTGAAACAGTTGAGGCACTTGCTAATTCTTTGCGTGATTACGGCGGCACTATATTTTTTACTTCCCACGATAGAACTTTTGCGAGTCTTCTTGCTGATACTATAATAGAAGTTAAAGATAAAAAACTCTCTCTTTATAATGGAGATTATGAGGCTTATGTTTATAAGGTTCGTTTGGAGGCTTTGGAAGAAGAGGAGAGAGAATTAGAATATCAAGAGGCTAACAGCAGCAAAGAGATAAATATAACTGAAAAAAATAACAGCAATTATGAAGAGAGAAAAAAGATTAGAAATAGGCTTTCTAAGGCTGAATCTATGTTAAAAAAATATGAGAAGGAAATAGAGGATTATAAAAAAGAAGAGATTGATATATTAAAGTTTTTTGAAAAAGATTATGATGACAATAAGAGTAAGAGGTTATTAGAAGTTAAGAAATTAATAGAAGAAAAGGAAAATGAGTGGCTTTTAATGAATGAAGAGATTGATAGTATAAGGGCTATGTTAGAATAAAAATAATAAAATATATTTGTAAAAACAGGCTATGGAGGAATAAAATGAGAATTTTTAAAAATGCGAAGATATATTCTATGGATAAAAATGATAGCATTTATGAAGCGATTGCTGTTGATAATGGGGTTATAGTTTTTGCAGGAAGCAATGAAGAGGTATTAAAAAAATATAAAGATGCCGCTGATATAATAGATTTAGAAGGTAAAACAGTTATACCTGGATTCAATGATAGTAATGTTAATTTTGTAGTTTATGCTCGTTTTAATACTATGTTGGACTTAGGAGATTGCAAATCTATAAAAGAGGTTATTGATATTGCGAAGAAAGCTGAGAAGTATGATGATTGGCTTATAGGAAGAGGGTGGAATCAGGATTATTTTGAAGAGAAGAGAATGCTTAATAAACATGATTTAGATGAAATATCTAATGAATATCCTGTTGCTTTTAGAAGATGCTGCGGAGAGATGATAGTAGCAAATAGCAAGGCTCTTGAAATTTGCGGCATTACAGAGAGTATGAAATCTGATACTATAGATTTTGAGAATGGACTTATATCTTCAAAATCTATGACTTTAATATTATCAAAAATTAAATCTTTTGAGATGGATAAGTTAAAAGAGATAATATTAGACACACAAGAAGAGTTTTTTAAGATGGGAATTACATCTGTGCAGGCTGATGATTTAAGGGGGCTTCCTGATTTTGATTATAGAAAGGTAATAGATGCTTATCAAAAGCTTCATAGAGAAAAGAAATTAAAGATAAGAGTATGCGAACAGGCAGAGTTTATTAACAAGCAGGATATAGATGATTTTAGGCAGTATTATTATTATCAATATATTAACGATAACAGATTTAAAGTTGCGCGTATAAAGCTTATTATAGACGGCGGTATAGGTTCAAGGACTGCTTTACTTAGAGAAGATTATAATGATGCTAAGGGGTTTAGAGGAGTAAGTCAGTATAAGCAGGAAGAGCTTGATGAGTTGGTAAGATATGCTAATAGTTTAGATTATTCGGTTATTATACAGGCTACGGGGGATGGTGCTATAGAGATGGCATTAAACTCTATAGAAAAAATTAAAGATACTAAAGATTTTAAATATAGAAGAAATGGTTTAATATATTGCCAGATAACTGATAAACAATTATTAGAGAGGATAAAAGAATTAAATGTTGCTATATATTATCAGCCTATATTTTTAAATTATGATATGCATATAGTTGAAGAGAGAGTTGGTAAAGAGAGGGCTGAAACGAGTTATGCTTATAAGACTGCTATGGAGATGGGCATTCATATAGGTTTTGGTACTGCTGGTCCTGCTGGCGGAATTAATATAATGGAAGGTATTCATTGTGCTGTTAATAGGGAGGATTTAAATGGGTGGCCTGAAGGCGGTTGGATGCCTGAGGAGAAACTTACTGTTAAAGAGGCAGTTTATTTATATACTATGGGAAGTGCTTATTTGTCTTCGGAGGATAAACTTAAAGGAAGCATAGAAGAAGATAAATTAGCAGATTTCATTGTTTTAGATAGAGATATTTTTGAAGTAGATAAAAAAGAAATTAAAGATATTAAAGTATTAAAAACTATCATTGACGGAGATATTGTATACAGCAGAGATAATTGATTTTCTTATTGATTAAATAATAAATTAGTATATCATTGTATTATGTTTATAGAAGATTTTAAGTTTGTATTTCTTTTTATAATTGTACCTGTGCTAATATTTTTTTTAGTTACCTCTCGTTTTAAAGTAAATAGAGTATTATCGGTATTTACTAAAAACACAGATTTTAAAAATGATAAAAATTATAAAAGAATATCTAAACTTAGAATATTTTCTGCTTCATTTTTAATACTTGCCTTATCATTATCAATATTTGCATTGATGCAGCCTAAATGGGGTATAATAGAGCAAAAAATTAAAACTAATAATTATATGATAACTATATTATTAGATTTAT
>CAKVCJ010000304.1 GCA_934725655.1 uncultured Brachyspira sp. | reverse complement strand
GTGTTGGAATGTCTGATACTCTTATAGGAGTTGATGCAGAGTTTATTAAAGAGAGAAAATTTTTGGATATTGCAAGCGAATATTTTTCTTTTAAAGAGTGTAAGTTTTTAAAATCTTCAAAGAAATTAGAGATAGATTTTTTTACTTTATGGACATTAAAAGAGGCTTATATTAAAAAGTTTGGTAAAGTTATTTTTGATATAAAAGATTCTATAGAGATAGATTTAGATGAGAGGAAAATATATAATGCTGATAATTTATTTTTTGCCACTTTTATTCTTGATGATTCTTATATAATAAGTTTATGCTCTGATATGAAAGATAAAGATGCTATAATAACAGCAGATGACTTTAATCTTAATATGTTATTCTCCTATCCTATACTTCCGCAGATTGATATTTCTATATAAATAGTTTGACTTTTTGATGCTATTGACTTTTTTCACTGCAGTGTATACAATTATATTACTTGGCGGAGCTTTGAATTTCGCCGAGGAGTTTGAGTATGAAAATAACTACAGTATTTTTATTGAATATATTTATACTCTTTAGTAGTAATATGCTTTTTTCTCAAGATATAACTTTTAGAGTCACAGGTATATCTGGAGTTGCTTTTATAGAAAAATCAGATAAATCATTAAGAGTTTTTAGAGGCAGCGAAATACATGAAGGCTATAAATTAACCACACAAAGTAATACAACTGCAGAAATAACTGTATTAAAAAACGGAAATAATATAGGAAGTATTTCTCTCAATGAAAAAAGTATAATGATGGTTAATTCTGTTTCTACTGAAGGCTCTTATATATCATTATCTTTACTCCATGGATATTTTACTGTTAATATAGAAGACAATTATCAAGTACATACAGCAAATGTTTCATCTATTGTTAATTTTGCTAATACGGCATCAAAAGTAGAGGTTGCTTTTTCTGAGGATGGTTCTACTATAGTGATTCCTATTAATACAACAGTTAATGTTTATACAGATAATGAAGAGAAAATTATTAATCCCAGAGAGGTTTATATAGCAGATTTTAATGGTAATAATAGAGTAGTAAAGCAGGGCAGTGATACGGACCCTTTAGTATTTTTAAATAAGGGAGAAGAAAATGCGAGACTGGATTCTACTTCTACTATAGAAAATTTAATTTCTGCTATGGAAGATATTTCTCAAAATGATATTGGTTTGGTTTCTGCTGTATCGCTTACAGATGTGGATAATGGTGAAAAAGATATTGATGCTTTAGAGATGAAAAAAAATAGAATGATAGCGGGCAATGAAGGTTATTATAATTCTATAGTAAGATTAATTAATTCAGATTCTGTAAGTAAGAATGAGATGATACCTTATGCCAGAAAATCATTAGGATTATATAGTGCAAATCAAAGGGCTATTAGTAAGATGGACTCTGCTTTAAATAGAACTCGTGATAAGTTTAATAGAATTAAAAAAGAGTTTGACAGCAAGATGTACGGTGTTTCTGAATAGTTATTAATAATTTTTTAAGATTATAATTTTTTATTTCTAATATTTATTAAAAAATTCATTATATTATAATAAAGGTATTAAATGAGTAAAGTAGTTATAATTAAATGTGATAATTATGATTTGGATATGGTTAAATCTGCCATTAATCGCGGTATAGATTTACTTGGCGGTATAGATTTATTTGTTCAAAGTAATGATAAGGTATTATTAAAGCCCAATTTATTGGCGGCAGAAACGGCTGATAAATCTGTAACTACTCACCCTATAGTTTTTGAGGCTATAGCATCAATTTTGCAGGAGAAAGGCTGCAGGGTTTCTTATGGAGACTCGCCTGGGGTTGGTAAGGGGAGCAGTGTTGCTTTGAAGGCGGGCATTGATGAGGCTGCAAATAGACTTAATATAGAATATGCTGATTTTGATGAGCCTGTGGGGGTTAATTTTCCTGACGGCGTTCAAGAGAAAAGTTTTACTGTAGCTAAACCTGTTACAGAAGCTGATGTTATAATTAGTTTGCCGAAATTAAAATCGCATGCTTTAACTGTGATGACGGGGGCTGTAAAAAACCAATTTGGATGCATACCTGGATTTAGAAAGGCAGAGTATCATTTGAAATTGCCTGATTTTGAAGATTTTTCTACTATGCTTTTAGATTTGAATAAATATGTAAGTCCGAAGTTATATATAATGGATGCCATACTTGCAATGGAGGGCAATGGACCAAGAAGCGGTAATCCGAGAAAGGTGAATGCATTACTATTTTCTACGGATGCTGTTGCTTTAGATTATATAGCTTCAAAGATTATATCTTTTGATTATAATAATATACCCACTATAAAAATGGGGTTTAAGCATAATTTCTCTAACAAAGATGATATAGAAGTTTTGGGTGATGATATAGAGAGTGTTAGGGTTCTTGATTTTAAAAAACCGCATAAGAGAATAGGGATAGGAAGAAGTTTGATGAAATTTGCCAATTTTCCTATAGTAAAGAGATTATTTTCGTTTATTATACTTAAGCCTATTATAGATAAAAATAAATGTGTAAAATGCGGTGTATGTGTTAAGGTCTGTCCTGTTACTCCTTTGGCGTTAAACTT
>CAKVCJ010000303.1 GCA_934725655.1 uncultured Brachyspira sp. | reverse complement strand
TTTTTAATACAAAAAAAGATGATATGGCAAAAAATTTCTTAGCCTTAAAAGGCGTTTATAAATTTGAAGTAACAGCCAATTTTTCTGACACTAATTCAATTTTTGAAAATCCTTATATGGTATTAGTAGGCTCAATGTCTGGAATAATGGGCACTGACAATATGAAGCGTGATATATTTTCTGGGCTTATATCAGGTCTTAAGTGGGCATTATTTATCGGCATAGCTACGAGTTTTATATCGGTTATAATCGGCGTGATGTATGGAATAGTATCTGCATATTTTGGAGGGTTTGTTGATAGTTTTATGCAGTTTGTGTATCAGATATTTATAGGCATACCAGTTTTGCCTGTAATGATAGTAATGAGTGCAATATTTAAGCCTACAATATGGACTATGATTATAATGATGATATTTTTCTCTTGGACAGGTTCAGTTATGACGGTTCGCTCTATGGCTATGCAGCTTAAAGAAGAGACTTACATCGAAGCAGCACGCACAATAGGGGCTTCTCATTTTAGAATAATATTTAATCATTTAGCACCTCTGCTTTTGCCTTTTTCATTTGCTTCTATGGCTTTGGCTGTGCCTTCTGCTATAGTTTATGAGTCTTCTTTGTCATTGCTTGGGCTTGGAGATGCTTCTATAGTTACATGGGGGCAGATTTTGCATGATGCTATGAAGGGCTCTGCTGTGTTATCTGGGCTTTGGTGGTGGATAATACCTCCAGGAATATTGATTGCTGTTTTGGGAATGTCTTTTGCTTTTTTGGGTTTTGCTTTAGATAAGATACTTCACCCAAAACTAAAAAGCAGATAAAATAATTGATTAAAGCATAAAATAAGTATTTGCAAAAAAATATATTTATGTTATAATTATTCTACAAAAATATATGTGCCTGTAGCTCAATTGGATAGAGCATCAGATTGCGGTTCTGAAGGCTGGAAGTTCAAATCTTCTCAGGCACACATCAGCCTTGGAGAGATGTCCGAGCGGTTGAAGGAGCACGATTGGAAGTCGTGTGTATGTTAAAGTACCGTGGGTTCGAATCCCACTCTCTCCGTAGTCTAAGTTTTATACATCTCTTATAACGGGGTTCTACGGCAATTGATGATGAATCCGCCAGGTTCGGAAGGAAGCAACGGTAAGTCAACCCAATTGGGTGCTAGTTCTCCTGTTATAAGGGGCCTTTTTTTATTCGCACGATTCTTTAATATAGCAATTTTAAAACTACTTGACAATATTAATTATATAATTTTACTATAATAAAGTATACTTCGTTAATGGCAATGATAATATTTTAATTTAAACAAATAACTTTTAACAAAATTACAATTTTCAAAATATAGTTAAGTAGCTATATTTTATCAATTTATATATATTTATAAATATATTGTCAACTTTTTTGTCGCTCAAAAAAGTTGCAAAAAACGCAAATACTTCAGTTGTATATTTTTTATTATACATAAGGATACTTTATAAAATGCAGTTCTTCGCGAAGCGTATCCGTAGGATATAAGGTTCTTTTATACCAATACCACAGGCACTTCCTTCGGTCGTAAAAGAACTGGGGGTGCGGGGGCTAGTCCCCGCAAATAATTAAAATAAATAAAGTTGAAATTCTTCAGTATATTCTGAAATTACTATCTCTTTTATAAGTTCTTTATTCAACTTTTTCACGCCGAAAAAGTGCAAATCTATTAACTCTATAACTGCTAATATATAAAAAATAATAATTCTATCTTTCTAAAAATTAATACCTTATCAAAACATACATATCTGCAAAGAAAAATAAAAAATTAAAATTTAAAAACTCTAAATTAACAAACTCAAAAATTTATACTCTAATATCTTGATTAATAATTAAAATACTATATGATATTATCAACATGGGGAGCTTATAAAAGGCTGAGAGGAAGTTTACATAATTTTATCTATACTAAACTTCGACCCTTATAACCTGTTTGGGTAATGCCAGCGTAGGGAATTATCTCTTTTATTATTCTATTTATACTTTTAATAAAATGAGACCTTTTCTAATGTTGGTCTTGTTTTATTAAATTGCATAATCAAACAAGACTAAAAACAATTAATTAAAACAACACAAACGGCGTTATAAAAATCTCTATTTATTAATATTTTTTAGGAGTTTTTTATGACTTGTAATCTTAAAACAAAAGACTTTTTTATTAAAACTTTATTTATTTTTTTAACCTTATTACTAATAATCTCTTGCCGCAAAGAAACAAAAAAAATCAAAGATGAACTTACAGTAAACTTAGGCTATGAGCTTCAGTCTATAGACCCAGCAATAAACGACGAGACATATGGTTTTATTTATATTAACCATGCCTTTGAAGGATTATTAACAAAAGATATAAATAACAAAATAGTAGGAGGCGCTTCAGACAAATGGGAGATAAGCGAAGATAAATTAAAATACACATTTCACATAAGAGAAGATGCAAAATGGAGCGACGGCAAAAAACTAACAGCCCATGATTTTGTTTATTCATATAGAAGAGTTGCTGACCCTAAAACAGCATCTCCTATAGCATATTTAATGTATTATATAAAAAATGCAAAAGACATAAACACAGGCAAAAA
>CAKVCJ010000302.1 GCA_934725655.1 uncultured Brachyspira sp. | reverse complement strand
CAATATATTCTTTATTTTTATTTAAAGGCTTTATAGTTTTATTGCAAGAGAAAAGTATAAATATTAGTGTAAGCAAGAATATTTTTTTCATAATGATAAATCACTCATACATAGAACCGCTTACACCATATGCTTCTATTTTTTCTGTATCTATATAATATCTAATTTCTCTTCCTCTAACAATACTATTTTCTTGCGAAAGATAAGGATTTTCTCCCCATAGTCTTAAATATTTAGCCTTATCAAAATATGTAGCCCAAGCACTTTTGGAGTTCATATCCTTCATCTCAACATAAACATTTCCATTAGCTCTTAATTTTTCATCATCATTAAATATCTGCATAGTAACCGAAGTGATTTTCATGCTTCTATTTTCTAAATAAGCATGCGGAGCTCCGCTGACAGTAGCAACCTTAGTATCAGGGTCAAGATGAAGCAAATCCCCCTCTAATGAAATACTTTCATCATAATCTACCATAACAACATCATTGTGAAATATAATATCTCTAAACTTCTCATCTCTTTTATATTCTATCCATTCTCCAAAAGATATTATTCCTCTATCAGGTATTCTAACTGAAGGGTCCTGATACATATATATATGCTCATTATCCATATCATATATAATGTATCCGCCTCTAAGTATCATATTCTCCTCAAAAAAATAAGCATTAACATTTCCATAAGCATATAAAAATCTATTAGTTTGATTAGCCCCGCCCTTTTCATCTAAAAAAAGCCTGTCTGCTGTTACAATATTATAATTACTCACCTTGCTGTTTTTATTTTCATTAGTATCGTCGCCTTGAACATAATCATTAGTTTGAAGTATATATATCTTGCTTCTTCCCATAACATTTGCAGTAGAAGTTTTGGCATTATACTCTAATATCTCCCCTTCTATTCTGTCATTTCCTTGATAAAGCCTTGGATTTCCTTTTAATACAGAAATTTGTGTATCCATATCATAAGTCAATTCATCAGAATATCCATCGGTTCTTCTGTCGTTTTCTTTGTCTATATGTATAAGATGAACATTGCTTATAGCTTTTGCGAGAGGTGTATTAAAATCTCTTTCCATAAGAGTACTTTTTATTGTCATATTATTTGTAGATGAACGAAGTATTGGATTATTTCGAACATAGGCATATCTTGTCTTGCCATTATAACTTGCATATCCTGCATCTATTGTAGAGCCGTTAGTTTTACTCAAAAGCCTCACTTTTCCTGTAAATGTTGCCAGTTCTGTTTCCTTATAAAAAGTCATCTTATAGCTTGTTATTAAAGCAGATTTATCTTCTAATCTTGAATTACCAGTGTATTGAAAAACTTGATTTTTATTGTCATAAGTAAATTTATCAGCACTTCTTTGAGACTGGGGGATTAATGTAGATATTAAAACAAATAAAATTATCAATGAATAAAAAAGTTTATTCTTCAGCAATTGGCACTCCTATAGCATCGCCTTCATCTTTTTCATTATATACGGTTATATTTTCCATATCCAAATCCCCTTCCATACTGCTTCCTGTAAGCCAGCTTCCATCTTCCTGCTCTACCCTAATTGGCACAGGGCTTTTAAAATGCTTTTTTTCATTATCATATTGTACATATTCTGTGTATAAAGTACTATTATTAGAAGATTTCGCAACAACATTAGTAAAGATTTCTGTATATAAAGTATTTTTATTTATTTTAGCAAATTCGCCTGATACTTTAGCTGCAATAGTGCCGTCCGCATCATAAGTATAATTACGAGAATCATATAATTCTATTAAGGATTTACTGTCATAAAACTTAGCATTTGTAGCAAACATATCCATTTGTTTAAAATTTGTAATATAACTCTCCCTTCTAAAACCATAAAATTCCATCTCAGGAGGACGTTCAAAATTATTATCAGCAGTATCTTCGCCTATCTTGCTGAAGTCAGTACAAGAGATTAAAGAAAATATCATTATATTAAAAAGAAGAAAAATCTTTGATAATTCTTTCATAATCCCCCCTTGCTTTTAATACCATATCTATAGCAAGCCTTACAGCACCATTTCCACCTTTTTTGTCTAATACTATATTAGCAATTTTTTTTACTTCGTTTATAGCATTTTGCGGCGCGAAAGAAAAGCCTACATATTTAGTTGGAGCTAAATCTATAATATCATCTCCCATATAAGCAACTTCTTCATTTTTTAAACCATATTTTTCTATTAATGTCAAAAGAGCAGGCATTTTATATTCTTCACCTTGTATTAAATCTTCAAAGCCATGCACCCTAAACTTATCAAATCTTTTTTTTACACAATTAGCTTTGCTTCCAGTAATAACAGCAACTTTTATTCCAGCCTTTAGTGCCATTACAATTCCCATTCCATCTAAAGTATTGAAAGATTTAGTTTCTATCCCATTATCATCAAATATAAGCTTTCCGTCAGTCATAACGCCGTCTATATCAAAAACAAACAATTTGATTTTTTTGAGTTTTTTAAGATTAATGCAGTAAGAAAAAAAAAGTTTTAAGTTCATGATCAAAAATATAATTGGGGCTTACAGGACTCGAACCTGCCCACCCGGTTTAGGAAACCAGTGCTCTATCCTGATGAGCTAAAGCCC
>CAKVCJ010000301.1 GCA_934725655.1 uncultured Brachyspira sp. | reverse complement strand
ACAAAGTTTTATAAGAATCGTCAGAGTTAATATTTTCGGGTTTCAAAAGTTTAATATTATTTTCTAAAGCAATTTTGCTTGTAGGCGAAATTATTATATTTCCCTTTCTGTCTTTTTTAGAATCTATCGGCGCTATTATCGAGGATATATTGACATTATCCATTTTCATTAATTGCAAAATACAATCCACTGTAAAATCGGTAGAGCCAGCAACGATAACATTATACATAAATCTATTATATATGGCTATCGTTAAAAGTCAAATTAATAAATAGTTAGAATTTAGAATTAAATATATTTTCTTTATCTTTTAAATTTTTGTTCATCATAAAATTCTCCTTAAAATAAAATAACTTATATTATTAAGTATATACAAATTTATAATTTAATCTATAGTTTATATTAATTATTTATATTTTATAAGAAGCTCATCCTCTCTATCAAATATATCAATAAGTTTTTTTATCAAATCAAATTTTTTATCGCTGCTATAAGTATTTTCCGCATAATATATATCGCTTAATTGTATAGGATAATCCGATACAAGCTCTTTTTTATTCGTTGTTATTTTTATTATTTTTTGAATTTCATCGGTAAAAAATAACTCCTCTTTTTCATTGTAATAATATTTTAAAATAAAAGAGAATAATTTTGATACATCCGTTATATCGTTATATTCTTCTCCGTTAAATTTAATATATTCCAATTTTTTACCCGTAGGGTCGTCTGCATCAAATATATCTACTTCAACATTATCATTTGTAATAATTACATTTGGATATTTCCAAACTTTCAAAAATCTTTCTTTAATTTTATCAAATCTTTCTTCAATATTTTTTGGCTTCCATTCTTCTATTTGCTTTAAATATTCGTTAAGCCATAGCTTACTGTATATATAACCTTGTTCTCCGTTATTTACATTCATATCTTGCTTTTCTTTAAAAGTTTTATTTCCAAGTTCTCCATTATTTGCCGATATAGTTAAATTAGCTATTGTATGGAGTTTTTCTTGCATAATATCATAATCTTTTTGGTTTAATTCTTTTTTCCATTCTTTTACTGGTTTTTGCGGAAATATATGCTCTATAGTATAAGTAGTTTGACTAAAATTAATAAATGTTTTGCCTAAACCCTGTTCTAATTTTTCAAATAAATACATTTTTCTTTTTTGATTTATACTTTCATAAATATTTTTTTCTTTTAATTTAGAAATCACTTCATCATTTTTTGGAAATCTTTGAGCGCTTCCTAATTTACATAGATGTTTTTCCAATGATTCGATATAATTATTTTTATCTATTTGTCTATATAATGACATAAATATTTTATCATGGCGTTAGTTGGAACATCGCAGATAAACCTTCTAAATACAAAAGACTCGATTAAATTTATTATATGCATAAATTCTTCTTTATCTATAACTTTGTCGTTATAATCTTTGTAAATTTTTAAGAAAAAAGGATAAGATACATTTACCTCTAAAGATTTTATATTTTCAAGTTTCAATGATATATTTTTATCATCTTCATTTTGAGGGTTTAATAATTTATTATAATAACTTGCATATTCTTTTAATACTCCCAAATAGTTTTTTATTTCATTCAAATTGTCTATAGAATATTTTTGTTTAAACTCTTCATAAACTCTATTTTTATTTGGTATTTTATTATATTCGCTTGTCATAAAATCTCTAATAAAATCTGAAACCATATCCTTATTAATACTTTCGTCTTTAGCGTCATTTTCTATATGTTCCCAATACTTTTCATATATGTCCGTTTGTTGTTGCGAATTTAATTTCATTAAAATATAATTTCTTATTAAGTCTCCTTGAGATAAATCGAGTCCAGTTGAATTCAAACTTTCAAATATTCTTTGCGGGTCGTCATCTTTTCCTAAAGCCATATCGACAAATATAAGATTTTCTAATCCAGCTAATACTTCTTTATAATTATTTTCAGTTATATTATTTTCAAAAAATATATAATTATCTATTATATTTGATTTCCCTTTAAAATTAATTGGACTATCTTTATAAATGTGTTTTAATGCTTTATCGTTATTTTCGGTAGGTTTTAATTTTATTTTTTCTTCTTCGTTTTTTACTTTTGCATGTTTATTTATTAAGCATAATTCAAAAATTTCTTCTTTCAATGCTTTATCATTTAATTTGTCCGCTAATTTATATAATCTTAAATATATAAGTATTATTGTAGTTAATCTCTGTTGTCCGTCTACAATTATCAACTCTTTGCCTTTGGTTATAGGAACAATATCATCATTAACATAAACTATACTTCCTATAAAATGTTTTTTATTCTTTTTCCCAGCTTCTTTTATATCATTTAAAAGAATTTTGCAATGTTTATCCGTCCAGTCGTAATTTCTCTGATAAACGGGAATAACAAATTTAGTATTGCTTTTCGTAATGAATTCATACAATGACGCTTCGCTTGCTTTCATTTTTAATAACTCCTATTAAATATATTTACTCTATAATAAATCAAATTATGAAAAAAGCAAATTATTGAGATAACTATTTTTATTATTTTTTGAAATTCTACTCGTCATTGCGAAGTATCTTCTGAAGTAATCAATTTTTAATAAAATTCACTTATTTAATATTTTGCA
>CAKVCJ010000300.1 GCA_934725655.1 uncultured Brachyspira sp. | reverse complement strand
CATTCATTATCCCAATCTTTATTAATAGTCCGAGTTATCAAATTGTCAATTTCTTTTATAGGTTTAATTTTTGTTAGTTTTCTTCGTCTGCTATAAATCTTACGAAGTTTTTCATATTGCTCTTTAGTCATAAATATATATGGCGGATGTCCATAAGTTGCTATTGCGCCAATAAAACTACCATCGGCTAATTTTTTTCTTCTATGTTTACACCACATAATTTATTCTCCTTTTTTATTTTTTAATTATTTATTTAATTTATCTAATAATTCTTTCTTTTGATTTTCCCAATATTCTTTATAAGAAATTTTACTATCAAAAAATATAAACTTTTTCTCATTACTTAAAACTATTTTTGATTTAGATAAATGTTCCATATTTTCAATTAGTTTTTTAGCTTCTTCATATTTATTTTGGTTTGCTAAATTATCTATTATATTTAATTCGTTTAATAAATAATTATGTCTTTTTTCGTCTATTTCATTTTCTATTTTATCTATACGCTCTTTTATTTCTTTTTTATAATCTTTATTAGATATTTTTTTATAATATTTATCTTTATTTTTATAAGCATGAAATAAATAATTATAATTAGAATAATCCATATCATTATTTACTCGAATAAACATATCGTTAAAGAAATTTGTAGATATATTATTATATAAGTCTTTTCTTATGTTTTTGACTTTAACCGCTTCGACTAAATCGACAATAGGAAGTATATTTGGTAAATATAAACTTTCAGTTTTTGTGAAAGCGTTTTCAAAATCTTTATAATCAATTGTATTATTAACTTCATTTGATATAGAATTATAATATTCTATATTATAACTTTTAAATTTTTTATTATAAATTATATAATATAATGTTGGCGAACCTAATAATAAAGTTATCATTAATATAAAATATACAAAAGCTAAAATAATATTTTTTCTATAAAATTTAAAATCAATATTATATAAGAAAAGATAATTAATACACCAAAATAAAATAAATATTCCTGCAACTATGCCAGAAGTTAATAACGATAATAAGCCAAATTTAATAATGCCTATCTTATAAGCGCCTATTTCAAAAAATAATATTAATAAAAAAGAAACTATAAATATGCATTTAGATGCAAATTTACCATGTTCATAATGATTTCCTAAACTTCTATAAGCGTTTGAGCTTCTGCGATATTCATACTCTCTCAATAATTCGGTATTTTTTAAAATCTCTTTTCTTCTATTTACAAAAATAAAATCATTATGATTATAATCGCCTGCATATTCGTCTACAATACGCGGAATAATATGTCTATAAAAAAAGCTTATATCTTCTTCATAATTATCGTTTATAATAAATAGAGAACCTACAGAAGGGTTTTCCGTTATTATAGTTCGAAAATCCGAATTTTCGTATAAATACCTTGAAGCTCTATTTCTAGTGCCTCCTAATGACGGACAACCATAATTTGCCGAATACTTTTCATTTAACCATGCCTTATAAGTATCTAACACATAATTACATAATCTTACCATATAACTAAAAGAACAATACGACTTAAAAGAAGAAGCAAGCCCTTTAATTAAATATTCTTTATTTTGAATATTCGTTTCAGATATAATTAATTGACAGTCATGCAACATGTTATTATCTATAACATCCAAACTATTTTTAAGAAGAACAGAATAATTTTTTACTTCTCCTTGTTTTGTTCTTGCCATATTTTGTAAAGTTGGTAAAGCTTCATAAAATATAGCTTTTTTATTTTCCAAAGCTTTTCTCTTTGCTTCTTCCTTTTTATGCTGTCCAAATAATAATCCTCCAGCTGCTATCGAACCAGCTATCGCTAAACCCACTGGTCCAGTTCCAAGTAATAATGGGGCTGCTGCTCCTATACTAACTCCTATACCAGATATAGCGTTTCCAACATCCACCCATTTACCCGCCATTTTATCTATTTCTCGCATAATATTATCTAATTCTTTTTTTATTTCTAAAAATTGTTTTTCGCTAATTAATTTAGTATCCATATATAATAACTACCTCATTAAATCTATTAAAAGTTCCGTTATTCTCATACTCATATTATTTATTCCGTCTAATAACTCCGTTCTATGTTTTATTTCAGCTTCATTAATAGTATTCGTAGGAATTGATAAAACTTGATTTGAATAATTATTAAGTATATTAGATAATGTGGTAAGTTGATTACTAGCCATAACAGATACGGTTTTAAATTTTTCCATATCATTATCAGCTTTTTTCATTAATAATTTGAATTCATATTCAACTTTTTGCATATCTCTTTCTATTTCTTTCATAGTAACCACAGCTTGACTTATTGAGGCTACAATCCCTTGAACTGGGTTTGCAATATTAGAAACATTAGAAAGAAATGAACTTGCCTTATCGTTAATACTAGTCAATTGATTATCAAGACTTATTAAATCGCTTGAAGGATTATTTTTACTCATAAAATTATTTACTCCTTTATTAAAATTATTTATTTACTCACGACTTTAAATACCAACACTACCAAAAGAACTACAATCAATATTGCAATTCCGCAGATTATTAAAAGCCCCCACTTTAAATATTTTATTAATGTCCTTAATGAACTGTTAGCTTCTAATACTCCATTTTGA
>CAKVCJ010000299.1 GCA_934725655.1 uncultured Brachyspira sp. | reverse complement strand
AAGAAGATAAAGATTTTAGAAAATTAAAAGAAAACGAAATAGATTTTTTGAAAAGTCAAGGTTGTATTTCTCAAAGTTGGGATAAAATACTGATAAAGAATGTTGATTTAAGTAGAATAAAAGATGTTACTTTTCATGGGAGAATAAAAATTAATGAACTCAATGGAAATGTAAGATATTATAATAAACTAAAAGTACCTGCATCAATAAACAGAGCTACTTTGATAGATGTGTCAATAAATGGAAATGTTTATATAAATAATATAGGAAGGTTTATTGCTAATTATAAGATACAAAATGGAGTTATAATAGAAAATGCTGGAGCTATATATATGGAAGGAGAGAGCAGTTTTGGCAATGGAGTAGAGACTTCTCCGATTATGGAAGGCAATGGGAGGAGTGTGAGAATATTTTATAGACTAAACTCACATATAGCATATATAGTTGCAATGTATAGGCATAAAAAATTAATGCGTGATAATATAAACAAGATAATAGAAGATTATGCTAAAAGCAAAACAAAAAAATTTGGAAAAATAAAAAAGCATGCTCAAATAATTAATGCAAGACTTATCAAAAATTCTCTTATAGATCCTTATGCCACAATAGAAAATACAGACGAAATAAATAATACTACAGTAATAAGTACAAAAGAATGTCCATCATATATAGGCACTTCTGTAATATTAAAATATTCTATTGTATTACAAGGGGCACATATAGTTGATGGCACTGTTATAAAAAAGGCATTTATTGGTGAGGGGGTTAAATTAGGAAGACAATTTTCTTGCGAAGACTCTTTACTATTTGCAAACTGTGAAGGAGAACATGGCGAGATGTTTTCTATATTTGCAGGCCCTTATACAGTTACCCATCATAAAGCAACACTTCTAATAGCAAGTCATTTCTCATTTTTTAATGCAGGAAGTGCAACTAATCAAAGTAATCATATGTATAAATTAGGCCCATATCATCATGGCTTTATGGAGAGAGGAGGCAAAACAGGAAGTAATTCATATATATTATGGCCTTCTCATATTGGTGCTTTTTCTACTGTTATTGGTTCTCATTATGATAATGTTGATACATCTGATTTTCCTTTTTCATACATCACAGAACATGGGTATCATCAGACAAGGCTTATTCCTGCTTTAAATTTATTTGGTGTTGGCCTTTCGAGAGATGAAAATAAATGGAAAGAAAGAGACAGAAGAGTAGGAGAGAAAAAAGATTTAATTATATTTGATGTCTTTTCTCCTTATACTGTTACAAAAATGATTAAAGCAGAAGAGATATTAAATAATATAAAAAAAGAAATAGTTAATGATGAAGTGGAATATATAAGATATAAAAATATGATTATAAAAACATCATCTATAAATAAATATTCAAATAGATATTCAATTGCAATAGATTTATATTTGCATAACAAACTCCTTGAATATATAAAAGAATCTGAGAACTTAAATGATATTTTTAATGATACAAATAAATTTTATGATGCTTGGGTTGATGTTGGCGGGCTTATATGTGCAAAAGAAAAATTAGATAATGTTATATTAGATATAGAAAATAATAATATTAATAATGTTCAAGATTTAGTACAATCTTTTGAAAAACTATATAATGATTATAGTATAGATGAAAAATCTTGGGTTATAAACATGATTAAAAAAAGATACAATATAGATAGTATTAATATAGATGTTATATTAAAAATGCTTAAAGAGCATTTATCGCTTCTTACTACTTCATATGAAATATTTTACAGAGATGTAAAAAAGGAATATGATTTAGCAAAGATGGTTAGCTCAGGAATAGATGATAAAACTGTAATGGAAGAAGATTTTAAAGCTGTGAGAGGAACTGCTAAAGATAATGCTTTTGTTGTAAAATATAAAAATGATGTAGAAAGCAAAATAGAAGATATAAATAAATTAATAAAAAAATTAGGAAATTAATAAACAATGAAAATATATTCACTTTCAATAAATATAAATATAGGTTTTGAGGATATAATAGAAGCTACTATAGAAAATGGTGTATTAGATATATTAGGCTATAATACAGAGTTTCCTATTAACAATAATAATATTGCTATAGTTAATATATATAATGAAAATATGGAAAAACTAAAAAACAATTTAAATATAATAAAAGAAAATATTGATGATATAGCAGAATACAATTATGAAATAAAAGAATTAAATTCAGATGAATATTTAACATCGTATATGGCATTTTTAAAACCTTTTCAAATTGGGAATATAACCATAGTGCCGAATTTAAAAGATGATGATAATTATGAAGATGCACTATATATAGCTAAGCAATATGCCTTTGGTACAGGTACTCATGAAACTACTTTTCTTGCACTTGAAATGATTAATGAATACTCTAAAAACAACAATATTTCTTCTAAAATGGTAGCCGATATTGGATGCGGCAGCGGCATACTTTCTTTATTTTGCTATAAATTGGGGGGGAGGGATATCACTTCTGTAGATATTGATAATGATGCTGTTAATTGCACTTTAGATAATGCTAAATATAATAATATAAAATTAGGGGCTGGCCCAGATAACTAAAAAAGCTCCTTTTTTGCTAAATTATATATAATTTCCAATTGTTTTTCAACTT
>CAKVCJ010000298.1 GCA_934725655.1 uncultured Brachyspira sp. | reverse complement strand
TCTGATGTAGCTAAACATATATTAAAGATGCATACCATATTTAAAAGAATGGAGATATATAAAGGAGATAAAATTGCATTATGCGGTTCTAACTCTGCAAACTGGGCTTTAACTTATTTGTCTATAGTAAGCTATGGAGCTGTGGTTGTGCCTATACTCGTTGATTTTGCTAAAGATGATATTATTTCTATATTAAATGATTCTGGCTCTAAATATCTTTTTATGGATAAAAACATAATAGAAAAAATTGATAAAGAAAAATTTAGTTTTTTAAATAGAATATTTTATTTGGATAATTTAACTATATTCGACCATAAAAATGATTTAACAGAAGAGTATAATGAGATTCTTGATGTGCAATTAGAAAATTTCAGCAGAGAAACTTTTTCATTAACAATGTTTGAAAATGACACTTTAGCTACTATAATATATACTTCTGGTACTACTGGTTTTAGTAAAGGCGTTATGCTTAATCATAATTCACTTGCTGCCAATGTAAGATTTGCAATAGAGAATATGCCTATAAAATCAAATGACCATATACTTTCGTTTTTGCCTTTAGCACATGTGTTTGGATGTTTGTTTGACTTTTTATTTCCTTTTTCTAAAGGTGCTTGTATATATATGCTTAGTGCTATACCAAGCCCTAATATTTTGCTTAAGGCTTTTGATGAGGTAAAACCAAACTTAATACTTATGGTTCCTTTAATTTTGGAAAAGATTTATTTCAAAAAATTAAAGCCTACAATAGATAAGCCTGTTATGAAGAAACTATTAACTTTGCCTTTTATATCTAAAATATTAAAAAATAAAATTTGCGAGAAACTTACGCAGTCATTTGGAGGCAATTTTCATGTGGTAATAGTTGGAGGAAGTGCTTTAAATGAAGAAGTTGAAAAGTTTTTAATGGATATAGGTTTTAAATTTACTGTTGGTTATGGTATGACAGAATGCGGCCCTCTTATTAGTTATTCTCCTTGGAATAAGCATGTGGCAAGAAGCTGCGGATGCATAATAGATACATTAGAGATAAAAATTGATTCTAACAGCCCTGAGGAAGTGGGGGACATTATGGTTAAGGGTGAAAATGTTATGCTTGGATACTATAAAAACCCTAAAGCCACTGCGGAGGTTTTATCTCGTGACGGTTGGCTTAGAACTAATGATTTGGGGGTACTTGGAGAGGGAAATAGAATATTTATAAGAGGAAGAAGTAAAAATATGCTTCTTGGGCCGAGCGGGCAGAACATTTATCCTGAAGAGATTGAAAGTAAATTAAATAGTATGCCTTATATATTGGAATCTTTAATTGTTCAAAGAGAAAATAAACTTTATGGTTTGGTATATTTAGATGCTGAGCAAATAAAAAATTTAAACGATGAAGAGATAAAAACAAAATTAGAGGAAGTGAGAAATAATCTTAATAAAGTTCTTCCTGATTTTGCGAGAGTATCCAGCTTTGAAATACAAAAAGAAGAGTTTGAAAAGAATCCTACTAAAAAGATTAAAAGATTTTTATATAAATAATATTAGGTTTTATTATGGGCTATATTTTAAAATCTTCAAACGTTATGCCTAAGTTTGGAATAGGCACTTGGAAAATGGGCGAGAATGAGAGTAAAAGTAGTATAGAAATTAAAGCTATAGAATGTGCTTTAAAAAATGGTGTAAGACTAATAGATACTGCAGAGATGTATGGAGAGGGAGGAGCTGAGATAATAGTTGGAGAAGCCTTAAAAAAAGCAGGCATAAATAGAGAAGAACTTTTTATAGTTTCTAAAGTTTATCCTCATAATGCGGGGAGAGATAATTTATTTAATAGTTTAAAAAAATCTCTAAATCGTTTGGGTATAAATTATTTGGATATGTATTTGCTTCATTGGAGGGGGAGAGTACCTTTAAGAGAGACGGTTGAATGTATGGAAGAGGCCAAAAAAGAGGGGCTTATAAAAGATTGGGGTGTTTCTAATTTTGATATAGATGATATGAAAGAGCTTGAGAGTATAAAAAATGGAGATAAATGTGCTGTTAATCAGGTATTATATCATTTAGCTTCCCGCGGTGTTGATTTTGATTTGTCTTCCTATATGCTTGAGAGAAATATAATATTAATGGCCTATTGCCCTTTAGCACAGGCTGGAGATTTGGGCAAAGATTTATTAAACAATAATGTTATTAAAAATATAGCAAAAAAACATAATGCATCTCCAAGTCAAATAGCATTAGCTTTTGTAATGTCTTTTGATAAGAGAGTACCCATACCAAAAAGCTCTAATGAAAAGCATATATTAGAAAATATTAACTCTCAAAATATTGTATTAGATGAAGAAGATATAGAGCTTTTAAATAAAGAGTTTCCTAAGCCTAACAAAAAGATGCCTTTAGATATAGTTTAAAAATAATTTTATAAAAAAATTAAAAGGTATGTATAATTAATGTTTAATATAATTGATATTGAAAATTGGGAGAGAAAAGAGCATTATTATCATTACTCCAATATTACTCAATGTACTTATAGTATTACTTTAAAATTGGAAGTACAAAATATAGTAAATAATTCTTTTAAGTTTTATCCTGTAATGATATATTTAATATCAAAGACTGTAAATAACATAAAAGAGTTTAAGATGTCTTTTGAGGATTCTAAACTTGGTT
>CAKVCJ010000297.1 GCA_934725655.1 uncultured Brachyspira sp. | reverse complement strand
TATCCGACAAAGAGCTTACTGAAGAATTAAAAATTGCTATGGAAGGGCTTTCCGATATAGAAAAAGAAATAATCAACGCCAGATACGGGCTTGACCAAGAGAGAAAAACCTTAAAAGAGGTTGGAGAGAAGTATTCTTTTACAAAAGAGCGTATAAGACAAATAGAAAAAAAAGCTCTTAAGAAAATGCATTCCAAAAGATACAGCTCTCTTAAAGATTTCCTAAACTAATGTCAGGACTATACATACATATACCTTTTTGCACATATAAATGCAGCTACTGTAATTTTTATTCTGTTGTTAATATGAATGATAGAGAAATATATAAAAATTATATAGAAGCACTTATATCAGAATTAAAATTAAGAATAAAAGATTATAATCAAGAAATAAATACAATATACTTCGGAGGAGGCACGCCTTCGGTATTAAACGCTGATTTACTTAAATATTTGATAAAAAACATATTAAATATTCTTAAAAATCATCAAGACATAAAACTAATAAAAGAAATAACAATAGAATCAAACATTAATGATATAAACACTGAATATATTAATTTTTTAGAAAGTGTAGAAAATATAAGAATATCTTTAGGCCTCCAAACATTCAATGAAAAATCTTTATTTCTAATAAATAGACACACAGAACTAAAAGAGATAATAAAAGCTCTAAAACTCTTAAATAATTCCAGCATAGAAAATATATCCCTCGACTTTATATCAGGTCTACCCCTAAATGATAAACTTCAAACAAAAAAAGACATTATAAAAGCATTAGATATTCTCCCAAAAACAAAACATATATCGCTTTATTATTTGGAACTCACAAAATCACTTGAAGAGAAATGGAGAGATTATCTTCCAAAAGAAGAAGAGAGTGTTGAATATTATGAAATATCTTCAAACACATTAAAAGATTTGGGATTTATAAGATACGAAATATCAAATTATGCTATTAATAATTATGAGTCAATACATAACTCAAATTACTGGAAACTAAAAAATTATTTGGGCTTAGGAGCTTCTGCTGTAGGCTATTACAACAGCGAAAGATATGAAAATATAAAAAGCATAAAAGACTATATTGAGAATGTTAAACAAAATAAAAAACCTGCTAAAGAAATAGAATATATTGACAAAGAAACACAAAAAAAAGAGCTTATATTTCTATCTTTAAGGACTGTAAAAGGCATAGATATCAATAATTATAATAGTTTATTTAAAGAAGATTTTAGAGACAAATATTCATCAATTATAAAAAACAACAGAAATTATTTTATTATAACAGATGAATATTTATCTATAAAAGAAAATTATTTTAATTATGCAGATGAGATTAGTTTATTATTTTTATGACTTGTTTAAAGATTCTTGAAAATCTTTGTTATTCATTAGGTATTTATCAACTATAACGGCTAAAGCACTATCTTGTTTTTTTAATTCCTTTGCCCCTCTTGTAATGGAACAAAGACTAGCATTCAAACTTTTTGCTATTTCATATTGAGGCATTTTTCTTCTAAGCAGCGTAACTATTCTAAGTCTCTGCTGAATCATATCCTGCTCATCTTTGGTAAAAAGTTCGCAAAGTAAGCTTTTAATAAACTTCTCATCACTTTCGGTTGCTAAAATATGTGCTAATAAGTCCATTGATACTCCTATATATATATTATTAAATACAATATTACTTTTTATGGTATTTATATATAGTTAAGTATAGAACAAATATAATTTTTTGCAAGTGTAATTATGTTTTTAACTTAAAAATATGCTTTTATTCTTATTTTGGTATGCCAGGAAGTATGTAGTCAAATAAAGTGCAGCTTCCTTTAAATAAGGTATTCATATCTGAAGCATTAATAATATTAGGATTTACAGCATTATTTTTGATGTATCTGTAAGAATCTATAACGCCATTATTAAAGTTCATATATAAATACTTCATAACAGTATAATAATCGCCTGATAAATCTGTGCTGTATGTAAACATTAACTTGTTATTGCTTCTATCATTCAAATACCTAAATATATCAGCATTTCTCGCAGGAGATAAGAATATATCTTCTTTATTATAAGGTTTATTATAATTAGTATCTATTCCTATATAGTGAGTGAGAGGCACTTTTCTATTTCCCTTAGCATAACCAACCGCCAAACTCTCTAATGATGTGTAAAAATTAGTTTGAGTGTTTAATTTAATATTAGCCCTGCCTACATTAATAACGTCTAAAGGCACATATTTAAGCTCTCTTATCTTAATAACATCAGCATTCTTAAAATTATTAAAATAAGCAAAAGGTATAGTAAACAAATTAGGATAAGAGCCTGTAATATAAACAGTGTTCACCCTTGAAGCATTTTTAGATACATCTGAAGAAAGCATTTGAGATTCTATAGATTTTAGGGCTTTTAGTCTTTCATTGGCATTAGGAGCATTCGTAAATGCAGTTAAACTATCTCTTAATTTATCAATAGAGACAAGAGAAGATTTTTTTACTTCATTATCACCCACAACATAACTATAAGAAGTGTATTTATCATCTTCATAAGAATAGAATATAAACATAGTATTAGTGTTTTCATTACTAAATATGTTATATGCATTATAAATATTCTTTCTAAAATCGCTCTCAGGCACTCTTATTTTGTTTAGAAGTCCGTATATATAACTTG
>CAKVCJ010000296.1 GCA_934725655.1 uncultured Brachyspira sp. | reverse complement strand
ATTTAATGCAGGATTGTTCATTTTTTCAATTAGATTCTGAAGAAGAGCTTACAAAATATTTTAATGAAAATAATGTAAGTATGTTTTTGGTTTCAAGACAGGTTGATATATACAAACTTCCAAAGTATAGTGATAAAGTGATAGTGCGCACTTATGTGTATGAATGTAATGAAGCATATGGCTATAGAAATACTGTAATATATGATGAAAATTATAATGAGCTTGTTATTTGCTATGCTATAGGAGGATTTGTTGATTTATCTAATGGTAATTTGATTAGAGTGCCTTCTGATTTTATTAAAAAGATTAAATTTGATGAAAAGCAGGAAATGAATTATTTGCCTAGAAAAATAAAAGTTGATAATGATACACTAAAAGAAGTTGATAGATTTAAAGTAAAAAAATATTTTATAGATGATAATAATCATGTTAATAATGCAAGATATATTGATATGGCAATAGATTATGTTGAAGACAATTATAAAAGAATAAGAATAGAATATAGGGTTCCTGCTGCTTTGGGAGACACTATAGTTGTAAAGAAGTCTGTAATTGATGATAAAGTTTTACTTAAGTTTGATAGTGAAGATAATAAAACTTATGCTATATTGGAGTTTTCTTATAGTTTATAAATAATTTTACATTGTTTATTATAAATTGATTTTAATATTAGAAAAAATATATATAAAAGGAAATAAAGTTATGAAAATTGCTATAGGCTGCGATCATTCAGCTGTTGAATTAAAAAAAGAGATAATAAAATATTTAGAAGAATTAGGACATAGCGTTACTGATTTTGGTACGCATACTTCAGAAAGTGTAGACTATCCAATATATGGAAAAAAGGTTGCCGTAGAAGTTGCTAATGGAAACTTTGATGGGGGTGTTTTGATATGCGGAACTGGTATAGGTATTTCACTTGCTGCTAATAAAGTTAAAGGTATAAGGGCAGCGGTTTGCAGTGAGCCTTATTCTGCTAAACTTTCTAAATTGCATAACAATTCTAATATAATAGCTTTTGGTGCTAGGGTAGTAGGTGTTGATTTAGCTAAAATGATAGTTAAAGAATGGATTGATGCTGAATTTGAAGGCGGAAGACATGCTAAAAGAGTTGACTTGCTTACAAAAATAGAGAACGGCGAGGAAATTTAATTTAAACTATAATTGATTTTTATATAAAGGGCTTTGAGTATTTTAATTAACTTAAAGCTGTTTTATTTTTTATAATTTTTTTATATAGCAAAATTTAATAATTTAATATAATTTATATTATTTAAGTTATATATCAAAAACAAGAAAATAATTAAAACTTTACTTTTATAATTATTTTTTGTATAATAAAGTTATGGGCAGAGATATTAATGTATTGAATGATTATTTTGTGAGATATTTATTATCTTCACCAGACAGTAATTTGATATTACTTGACTTTATTAACTCTATAATGCTTGATTCTAATATGAAAACTTTTAGAAGTGTAGAAATACTTACCCCTTTTAACTATAAAGAAAATTATGAAGATAAAGAAACTATTGCAGATGTTAAGTGCATAACTCAAAATGGAGCAGTTGTTATAATAGAAATACAATTACAAGGCAATTCAAGATTTCCAGAAAGAATACTTTATTATTGGGCATCTAATTACAATAAACTTTTAAAACACGGAGAAAAATACGATGCTTTAACTCCTGTTATCAGTATAAATCTTCTTAATTTCAATTTAGATGATAATGATTCTATACATTCCTGCTATATGATTTATGATACTAATAATAAAAGATTATTAACAGATCATCTTCAAATACATATATTAGAATTGAAAAAATTTAAATATAATTTATTACATCCAGATTTAAATTGCTGGCTTAAATTTTTTACAATGAAAGAGAAAAATAATAAGGGGGAAATTATGTCAGAATTAGTAAAAGAAAAGCCTATAATGGAAGAAGTACAGAAAAGATATAATAACTTTATTAAAGATAGATTAATGATGAATGAGTACGATAAAAGACAAGCATACTTATATGGCAATCAAATAATGTTAGAAGAAGAAAGAAGGTTAGGCAGAGAAGAAGGTATTAAAGAAAATAAAATTTCAATGGCTAGAAATATGAAGAAGGATAATATAGATTTTAATACAATTTCTAAATATACAGGATTGAGTATAGAAGAAATAGAAAAATTATAAATATATTTTAAGTTTTCCAAAGTTCTTGAAAATATACTAAAAGAGTTAACTTGCTTACAAAAATAGAGAACGGTGAGGAAATTTAATTTTTTATAATAAACATAATTAAGTTATAAAATAAAGGGCTTTGAGTTAATTAAAAAACTTTAATCCCTTTTTATTATTTATTATATTCTTCTATTAACTTACTAAAGAAACCTCTTTCTAAATCAATAGCTTTTATTCTGCTGGTATGATTAAATTTAGCAGCATCTGTTTTGTAATTATAATAATGCTCTTCGTTTTTTTCTTCCTTAGTATCTGACATATTATACTTAGAGAAAGAAACTTTATCTAAATAAAAATCATCATTTTCTATTATGAATGTATAATAATATATTCCGTCATCATCATCTGCTTCTATTGTAATGTAATTTCCTGATGAAGCAATATCATAAGTTTGTGAGTAGTCATCATTTTGCATTGGATAAAAGCCTGTTATAAACT
>CAKVCJ010000295.1 GCA_934725655.1 uncultured Brachyspira sp. | reverse complement strand
TGCTGATAATAAAACTTTAGAAGCATTATCATATTTATTAATATAATAATATGCTTTTCCCATATAAAATATTGAGTTTTCAGCTACTTTTTTATCTTCATTTTTTATAAGAGCATTGAATGACTTTATCGCATTCACATAATCGCCTCTTTCATAAAACTCTAAAGCTCTGTCATAATCTTTATTGTTGATAGAGTGATTTTCTATAGCTGTATTTGGCTTACTTATTATTTTTTGTTCTTCTGTTGTGTTGTCTTCTAATGGAGCTATATTACTATCATCTGTGATATTTAATAGGTTTTTACATTCTTTTATTCTTTGCTCTACAGTATGATAAAATACAGAATCTTCATCGGCAGATTGTATATATCTTTTATAAGCATATAGTGCATTTTTATATTTTTTAGCTTTGAAATAAAACTCGCCGATATTATATAAACCCTCTAATGGAGAAGGACCTTCTTCATCTATTGTGTTTTCTACTAATATGCCTACTTTTTTATTTATTCTTCTTAATTGGTTTGAAAATACTTTAAGCATTTTTATGATTATCGGCTTATTTTTTGAAACCAAACTTTCAAACTCACTATATGTTAAAATAATGATAACGCAATCTGTTAAACATTGAACAGTATCTTCTTGAGGGTAAGTACCTAATATACTTTTTACTCCGAAAAACTCGCCTATATTAATTAATTCTCTAGTTTCATGCCCAGTCTCTTCCGACAAAAATATGCTCTGGGCTTGACCCTGTTTTAGAATATAAACTCTATCAGAATTATCTCCAGCAAAATACACTATAGATCCTGCTTTATATACTCTTGTTTGCATTATTGTTTCCTTAAAATATTTTGGATATTTCTTATTACTGAATTTAATTTTATCACTAATAAACCTTTTTTCAAGTTATTTTTTAGCATTTTTAGTGTATATCAGTTTTGCTGTAAAACTCTGCTGTGCTGCCGTTTTTTATATGTTCGTCCATCAATATATTTACTATCTCATCAGCACGGTTATTTTCTTTGTTTGATGAATGCCCTTTCACTTTTATAAACTCAATACTATGTCTTTTTGAAAGTTCTATTAATTTGAGCCAATAATCTTTATTTTCAACAGGTTTTTTGTCGCTTTTAATCCAATTATTTTTTTGCCAAGAATAAATCCAGTTATTCATTCCATTAATTAAATAGGCACTATCGCTATATAATTTTATATTATGAGAATTTTTAAGCCTTTCAAGAGCTTTAATTGCTGCTTGCATCTCCATTTTATTATTAGTTGTATGCTCTTCGCTTTCGCCTATTTCGAGTCTTAAATTATGCTTCTCACTAAGTAATATAGCTCCCCAAGCTCCTATGCCCGGGTTTCCTCTGCATCCGCCGTCTGTGTAGATTGTTATATTGTCTTTTTGCATATATATTCAAGATTCTAATAATGAAACTATCTTTTCTTTTATAGCTTTTACTAATTCTTCTTTAGTTTTATATTTTTCTTTTGATATAGTAAAACCTGAAGCTTTAGGGTGTCCTCCGCCTCCGAATGATTCAGCTATCTCTCTTATATCTTTTTTGCATCTGCTTCTTATACTTACCCTGAAATTATAATCGCTTTCATGTACTATAAAACCTATTAATACATCCTGCATTTGTATAAGAGTGTCAGAAGCACTTACACTAATATCTTTTAAATTATGTCCGTTAATCTCTTCTTTTAAGCATAAATATCCAATCTTTTTATCTTCATCTATCACCATCTCATTATACATATAAACCAATGCTTCTACATCTATTTTTGAATATCTCTTTCTAACTACATTTCCTAAATTTTCTATATTAACTTTTTTAGACATTATTTTTGAAGCGAAAAGCAATGTTCTCTCTGTAGTGTTGCTGAAAACAAATCCTCCCGTATCTGTTGAAAGTCCGCAGTAGAGCAGAGTAGCTATAGCAGAATCTATATTTTTAAGATATGATGAAAATATGTCAAAAATTATCTCGCAAGTAGCAGCAGCTTTAATATCATCATAAAACATAGTAACGCCATTAATGTTTCTTACTTTATGATGATCTATAAATATAACTTCATTATACTCATTAGTGATATTAGCAATCCACCCAATTCTTTCTATATCTCCAGAATCAAGTATTATAAGAACATCTTTTTTCGGCAAATTATCTTCATTAACCTCAAAAATAACCTTATCTATATTTAATACATTTTTTAATTCTTTAGGCATCTTATCTGTATTAACAACATAAGACTTCTTTTTAAATATTTTTTTTATAAGCAGTGATAAAGCAAGCCCTGAACATATACAATCAGCATCAGGGTTTCTATGTCCTGTGATTGTTATGTTTTTTGCATTTGATATTCTTTTTAATATATCTTTTTTTGTAGTTATTATTTTTTTTCTATCTGTTTTGGATTTGATAGGCATTTTTACTCCGTTATTTTATTCTTCGTTTTGATTATCTTCTTTTATGTCTAAGTTTCTTATTTCGCTTAATACTTTATTGGTTTCCATTAATGTTTTATCATAATAGAAAGTAAGATTAGGAACATATCTTATTGTAAGCTGTTTTCTTAAATAAGAAAATATAACCCCTTTAGCACTATTAAGCCCATTTAATACCTCATTTTGCTTGCTTGAGTCTAAACATACAAAATATACTTTAGCCTCTTTCAAATCCTTAGCTGTATCAATACGAGTTATAGTAACCAAGTTGTTTTTTATACGAGGGTCTTCTATCTCTCTTAAAAGAATAG
>CAKVCJ010000294.1 GCA_934725655.1 uncultured Brachyspira sp. | reverse complement strand
TACTGCTTCAGATATAGCTGCTAATAATTCTTATTATACTATAGTTGAATATTTAGGCGGCACTGTAAATTATAATCAAAATAATAATACAGAAGATGTTAAACCAAGTATTGTACTTCCAGAATATAACAAGAAAAGAGATTTATCTAAAAAGTGGTGGTAAAATAATAATTATTAAATAAAAAATAAAGAGGTTTAAAAATAATTTTAAGCCTCTTTTTTTATTGTATTTTTTATAAAATTTTTTTATATTTCTAAATGCTTATATTTTTTATATAAATTTTATTAGATTTATTTAAAAACTAAATTAATAAATATTTATATTGTTTTAATTTACTGTTTGTGTAAGTTTTTTTATTCAACTTTTTCCCGCCGCAAAAAGTTTTCGCCCTTCGGGCACGCTTTGCGAAAGTGCAAGTGTTTTAACTTTGTATATTTGGAATATGTATTAAATATAATGTAATACCTAAATCTGAGCTAAAAAAATGCAGCCTTTTTGCTTCTTTGTGGCGACAAAAGAAGTGGGGGTGCGGGGACTAGTCCCCGCAAATAATAAAAATAAATAAAGTTAAAAATTTTTAATATAATTAAAACGATTATTTTTTATCAACTTTTTCACGCAATAAAAAGTTTTACCCTTCGGGTACGCTTCGCGAAAAGTGCAAGTTAAGAAAGTAATACTAACTATATTTTACATACTAAACATTAAAACAATATAAATATTTATTTTATTAAATTTTTTTAACCATAAAAAAAGCAAGTACTTTATTCTTATAAAATACAATACAATAAATTTTATTTGAAAATGTATACACTCTGCTTACATATAATGCATCACTTCTCTTATAAACACATTATTAGATTTTGAAAGGTCTAAAATATCAAGATAATTAGCATCAGAGCCGTCTTCATTTTTTTCAATAGAAAGTATTGGTCTTAAAGGTAAATTAGTATTTTGCTGTATTACTCTTGCTGTTTGTCCATTAGATAATTTTACTTTTGTATTATTCGGATAAAAACCTATAGCCTTTTGAAAGTGCTTTACTATATCCATATCAAAATCTTTTTTTGAAAGCGATATAATAATTTTCATAGCCTTATCTGCCGTACAAATTAAGCCGTCATTTCCATTAATTATAAGATTATTAAATTTATTTGATATAGAAACTACTTTGCTGTAAAGCCCTATATCTTTATTTTCTTTGCCGAAAGGATAACCGCTGCCGTCATATTTTTCATGATGCTCTAATATTATATCAGCAATATTGTCTTCCAAATTATCTCTCTTAGCAAGTTTATATCCATGGGTTGTATGTCTTTTTAATATATTAATTTCATCTTTAGTTAAATTTTTTTTATTCAGCAAATATTCCTGAACCAATACTTTTCCTATATCGTGAAGCAAGGCACCAAGCATTATATTAGATATATCAGCCTTGGTTAAATTCATTTCTATTGCTGTAATTGCAGATAATGCAGCAACATCAACTGCATGCTTATATATAGATTCATCTTTTCTTTTTAATATAGCTAAATATGAATGTGCTTCTCTGTTTTCTAATATAGAATTAAGCATAATATCAACATCTTTTTTTAATTCTATAAAATTAACAGTGCCGTTATTTTTTGCTACATTATATGCATTTTTGGTTTTTTCTATTGTGATGTTGTTTATATCTAATGCTTTTTCGCTGTCAATTTTTAATATTTCTCTGCCGTTTTCTTCTATTATCACTCTTTTATTTAATTGATTTTTTATGCTGTTGTCAAAATTATTTTGATATTTATTTTCTATTAGATCCACAACAGAAACTTTTTCAATTGAATTTTTTTTTAATAATTCTATAGTGCTTTTTGTTACAATAGAGCCCATATCTATTATAATATTATCATCGCTGTCATATACATTAGAAGCTATTTTCATTCCTTCTTTAAGTTCTGTTACTTGTATATTAAACATAATAATATCTCTCTCCATTTTTAGCTGTATATATTTCGGAATTAACTATTACTTAATGCAATCATCATTTTATTATTAATACAAACTCTCTTTTTTTGTTTTCGCTATATTTAGAACAAAGAACTCCAATTTCATCTATTATAATCTCTTCTGTAGGCAAAGTTAAATCCATACATAAAGCAGCAATTTTATTTTTTGAATATATTTTTTTAACAGCGTTAAGAACCTTTGAAAGCCTATAAGGAGTATCCAACACTATAACAGGAACATTTAATTTTTTTAATTCTATTAATTTTCTCTCTCTTTCTCTGTCATCTCTTGGCAAAAGCCCTGCATAATAAAACTCTCTAAAATTAAAAGGCAAACACATAATAGCCGCTGTAACGCTGCTTACACCGGGTATGGGCTTTACTTTTATATTATAAGAGCAGCAATATTCAAGAAGCTCTCTTCCAGGGTCTTCCAAAGCCGGTGTGCCGCAATCACTTATGAGAGAAACAGTTTTACAATTTAATATTTTTGTCATTATATCATCAATATCTTTATCTTTTTTTGTATGCTCGCTGAACTCTATTAATTTTGATTTATCTATATTAAGATTAAGGTTTTTAAAAAGCGTAGTAGCCTCTCTAAAACTTTCAACCAATATAATGTCGCTTTCTGTTAATATTTCTTTAAGCCTCTCAGTATTATCTTTGTAATTTCCAATATCTCTTGAAGCTATATAAACTACAGGCATCAAATTATTTTCTCCTCATTATAATATTTTTATTAGTATGCATATAATCCCAATTATTATTTACTATATT
>CAKVCJ010000293.1 GCA_934725655.1 uncultured Brachyspira sp. | reverse complement strand
AAGCAATTGCTATGTTTAGAGAAGCATTAAAAATAGATAATAACTATAAACCCGCTAGGGACGCATTAAGGAGATTGTAGTATATATGTTTAGTTGGTTGTATAATATGTTCTCAAGTGATATGGGAATAGATTTAGGTACTGCAAATACTTTAGTTTATGTTAAGGGAGAGGGAATTGTTTTAGCAGAGCCTTCTGTGGTTGCTATAGAGAAGAGCACTGGTAATGTTATAGCTGTCGGCAATGAGGCTAAAAGAATGCTTGGTAAAGTACCGAATTCAATAGCTGCTATTAGACCTATGAGAGACGGAGTTATTGCAGATTTTGAAACTGTTGAAAAGATGATAAGATATTTTATCAATAAAGTGCACAATAAAAAAACTTTAGTAAAACCAAGGATTGCTATAGGTATTCCTACAGGCATTACAGAAGTTGAGAGACGTGCTGTACGCGAGAGCTGCGAGCAAGCTGGAGCGAGAACTATATTTTTGATAGAGCAAGCGAGGGCTGCTGCAATTGGTGCGGATATGCCTATCAATGAACCTCACGGAAATATGATTATAGAGATAGGCGGCGGTACTACTGAGGTTGCTGTACTTTCACTTGGTAGTATGGTACGCAGTGCTTCTATACGTGTGGGCGGCGATGAGCTTGACGATGCCATCATTAAATATATGCAAAGAACTCACAACTTATATATTGGTGAAAAAACTGCTGAAGAGATTAAAATTAATATTGGGCATGCTTATAAGGGCGATATATCTAAGACTATGGACATAAGAGGAAGAGATTCCGTATCTGGTCTTCCTAAGACTTTAACTATTAACAGTGCTGAAGTAAAAGATGCTATATCTGATATATTGCTTGAGATATTAGAGGCTGTAAAATATGTACTCAATCAGACACCTCCAGAGATAGCTGCTGATATTGTTGAGAGAGGTATTGTTATGAGCGGCGGTACTTCTTTGCTTCCTGGTTTTACAGATTTAATATCTATAGAGACTGGTGTTCCTGTTATACTTGCTGAGAGTCCTCTTACTTGTGTGGCTATTGGATGCGGTAAGTTTATAGAAGAGACTAGAAATTTAAAAAATTATAGAAGATTTTCTTAAAAAGTGAATAATATATTAAAACACAAATTACTTATACTTTATATTACGCTAAGCCTTATAGCGTCTATATTTATGGTGCTTAATAGGAGTAATTTTGTTTTTGACTTGCGTTCTATATATGCACTCGGTGTTTATCCTGTACAGAATGCTACGCAAAATATATCAAAGGCTTTTGTTTATCTTTACACAAGCATTACGGATATATTTACACTACAAAGTCAGCTTCAGGTGCTTAGAGATAGAATAGCCGAATTAAACGGTACAGCTTTGGAATATGAACAGCTTCGTCAGGAAAACTCAAGATTAAGAGCATTATTAAATGAAGCTCCCACTGATGAATATCCATTAGAATATGCTGAGATAGTTTCAAAAGACCCTCAAAATTTCTACAACACTATAGTAATCAACAAAGGAAGGGCTCATGGCATTGTTGTGGGCATGCCTGTAATATCATATAAAAGCGGATACAAGGGGCTTGTTGGTAAGGTTGTGGAAGTGAGAAAATACAACAGCAGAGTTTTGTCTCTCATAGATGAAAGGTCGCAGATATCTGTTATGCTTGAGAGTTCTAAGGCTACTGGTATTATGAGCGGGCAGAATCCTCGTTCTACTCAAACACATTTGCAGTATATTGATTTGCAGATTGATGTTGAGGAGGGGGAAAAGGTTTATACTAGCGGAATGGGCGGAGTTTTCCCAAGCGGTATATTGGTTGGAAATGTGTTTAAAGTTGAGAAAAAAAATTACGGACTCTTTCACGATTTATATATTGAGCCTATAGTTAATTTTTCAACTTTAGAGAATGTATATGTGATAAAAAAGATTCCAGACAGAGAAATTATTATGCTTGAATTGGATATTTAATAAAAATTATTGCTTTATTTTTTGTAATGGCTATATATGCAGATTTATCAAGTGTTGCGGTGCTTATGCGTTCAGAGTTATTTATAGGACTTCCTCTCACTGTAATACTTTCTTCGCCATTATTTATACTATTTGAAAAGATTGCACCTATAGTGTATGACAAAAACAAAATACATGTAGATGACAGTACCAAAACCTACGAAGATTGATTTTATAATAAATAATTATATTTTGTATGATTTCTATATACTTAAAATTTTAAAGTTTGTCTATATATATTATCAAATTTTTTGTTGCTCTGCTATCTAAAAACTCTTACTTTAGTCGCTATGAATTAACTCTCTACGAACTTATTGTATACTTCATCAAAGTTTTTACCAAATTGGTATACTTCATCAAAATGATTTAAAAAATTAATCAAAAATTATTTATGCTCTCGGTTTTGTTTCTTCTTATTGTTTTGCTGATTATTTTGTTTATTTACCAAAGATGCAAATATTACCCTTCCTGCCTCTTTAGGAAGTACATTGTCTATTTCTATATCTACACTTTTGCCTATCAAATGTTTAGCATTGTCTACAACTATCATAGTGCCGTCTTCCAAATACCCTAATGCCTGCTTATCTTTACCCTCTCTTATTAAATCTATCTTTATAGTTTCTCCCGGAAGAACCACAACTTGCAAACAATTAGCTAAATCATTAATATTTAATATATCAACTCCATGAATAGAAGCTACCTTCATCAAGTTAAAATCATTTGTAATTACTTTAGCGTCCATTTTTTTGGCAAGCTCTA
>CAKVCJ010000292.1 GCA_934725655.1 uncultured Brachyspira sp. | reverse complement strand
TGATTAATACTACTTTTGTTGAGGTGATACCTATACTTATTACTTCGCTTATTGGTATGTTTGGAGTATCTGCTGGTCTTGATGGATATGTATTTAGAAAATGTAACTTTATTGAGAGGATTTTATTTATAGCGGCTGGTCTTTTATCTATATATCCAGAATTCTACACTGATATAATAGGAATAGGTTTAATAGCTGCTCTTATAATATTACAGATAATAACAAGAAAGAAAAAGGCTGTTGCTTAAAAAGTAAAGATGAGGGGTTTTTAGAGCCCCTTATTTTTTTATAATTTTTATATGTTTTTTAGTTATTATGTATTATGTTAATTTATGATTTTTTAAAAAAATATTTTACAAAAATGCGTTTTTTGTTGTTATTTTATAGACAAATTAATAGTTTTGTCCTAAATTTATCAAAAATCATATTGACATTTTTCTAAAATTCCATATATTTAAAACTATGAGTAATTAGTTCTCTTAAGTGGGAACATTTTCATTTATTTTTTATTTTAGGAGTTAATGCCCTAATGGGTATAACTATAAAAAAATTTAGGAGAAAAAAAAATGAAAAAGGTTTTATTAACCGCTATGGCTTTATTAACTATAGCAAGTGCATCAGTTTTTGGTATGTACGGCAAAGGCGATGGCTGGATTGACTTCCTCGTACATGGCAATCAACTTAGAGCAAGAATGGATCAATTAGGTTTTGTTCTTGGCAACGACACAATTAAAGGTACATTCGGTTTTAGAGCAGACAGAGGATATTTAGGTGCTATTCTTAATTCAGATAACAATGGTACTAGTACTTATACTACAGATTTTAAACCTACGCTTTCTGCCGGTATAGGTTATACTTCTGATATTATAGGTGTCGGCGTCGGCTATAACTTTACTTATATTGAGAAAAATTTACAAGTACATACTCCAGTATTAATGATTAATGCTTTAAACAATAGTATAAGATTTATTGCTCCTATACAGGTAGCTGTTACAGATAAATTAGGTGGTGTTACTGGTTCTAAATATACAGGCGTAGCTTTCAATAATATTCAATTAAGATATTTTACAGGAATAGATGCTTTCAATGCTGTAAGATTATATGCTTACTATAGAAATAGTTCAAAAGAATTTGCTGGTGTTAAAACAGTTTCTGAAGCTTTCGGCATACAAGCAAGATTCTATTTCTTAAATACTCAAGTAGGCGATGTTAATGTTAACCCATATGTTAGAGTAGAATATTATACAGCTCTAAAAGGTAGCAATTTAGATAATTTTACTGCTGAAGGTTATGATGCATCAAAATTTGATTTACTAACTGATGCAAAACAATCTGATATTTATGCTGTAAGCCCGTATAAATTTGCAATCAAACCTGTTTTATCTTTAGCTGCTAATAGTGATTATGTCAGCTTATATTTTGAGCCTTCTTTAGGTTATGCTTTGACTGGTGAAAAAACTAAAATTGATAATAAAGAAACAATGACTCATGCATTAACTTGGGGAGCTTATGCTGAGCTTTATATCACTCCTGTTAAAGATTTGGAATGGTATTTTGAGATGGATGTAAACGGTGAAGTTGCTAGCCAATCTACAATTCCAGTATCTTTTGCTGCTTCTACTGGTATTACTTGGTATTTGCCTGCTCTATAATAGAGTATTAAAAGCTTAAAAAACAAGGGGGGCTTGATTGCCTCCCTTTTTTATTTATTTCATAAAAGAGATAGGAATAACAAGGGGCTTCGCGTCTGCGTCCCTTTGGGAAATCCCCTTGTTGTTGTATTTGAAAATTTATGTTATAATAAAAAACAAAAAACAAACAAAGCAGTTTAAAGATATATGGAAAATATAAAAATCTTATTTAAGACTATAATAATATTGATGATAATAGTATTGGGCGGTTGTAATGAAACTTCGCCTACAAGACCCAATAACGGCAATAATAATAAACCTATTGCATATTCTGAAGTTCAAATATATTTCAGGCTCAAAGGCAAATCTGAGAAACAAAATAAAGCAGGTGTTTATGGTTTTGCTAGCACTACTTTAATTAATCTTTCTAAAATATATTATCCTCAAATTATTGAAGTACAAGTAGGAGAAGGCAGCGAAGGGATTGATAGTTATAATGGCGATTCAGATACTAGTGATAAAAATTATGATCCTATATTGGGATGGGCTTCTGATGAATTAGGCAAAGAGTTAAAACTTACGCCTTATGTAACTTTCCCTATTATGTTATCCAAAAAAAGCAGTTTTACATTTTATTTATGCTTAAGAGATAAAAGCAGAGTAGACTTTTTTAGAAAATATGTTACTTTAAATATACCCGATAACCCTCAAAAGAAAAAGAAGGTTTATTTTACGATAGACTTGAATGTTGATGTAATCTCATATAAATATACAGCTGAGTTTGAGAAGTTTGAATAAAAATAAAAGCTTTAATTTTTAAGCAATTATATGATTTATAAAAATAAATGAACATGATAATAAAGATTTTTCTATATATTTAAGAATCAAATTATCCATAATATTAGATTCTAAATTATCTAATAATTTTTTATGTTTTGCAATTTAAGTATATCCGCATATACAATCTTTTATTCAACTTTTTCCCGCCTTCGCTCTGCGGACTTCGTCAAAGTTGCAAAAAGTGCAAGTACTATAGCTTTGTATATTTGGAATATGTATAAACTATATTGTAATACCAACATTTTAAGCTAAAACAATGCAGTTCTTCGCGAAGCGTATCCGAAGGATATAAGGTTCTTTTATACCAATACCGAGTAGGTGCCTATCGGCA
>CAKVCJ010000291.1 GCA_934725655.1 uncultured Brachyspira sp. | reverse complement strand
TAATGAAACCTATAAAAGAAAATCCAAGCATTAATATGCCTACGCTATCAAGCAATTATGTTTATAGTGCTTATGACACCAATGCCATAAAAGCAGGCTATCAATTAATAAATAGTTTCTACTCACTGCTTACAAACGAAAATGTAAAAGATATTTTTGTATTAGATAAGAATATAGAAAATAACCTAATAGCTAAAAATTGATTTTTATAATTATATATTTTAAAAAAAATAAATACTGAAACTTAATATTTTAAATATATAATTATTCTCAATATTAAAGTAAAAAATGCAGCCTTTTTGCTTCTTTGTGGCACGCCGCAGGCACTCCCTTCGGTCGCAAAAGAAGTGTGGGTGTGTACCCTATGGGCACGCTTCGCAGGGGGGCTAGTCCCCACAAATAAACATATAAAAATAATAAATTAACTAAAAATTGATTTTTATAATTTTTTATAAATAGATACTAAATACGGCAAAATATCTCTATAATCTAACTTATTCAAACAATCTATAGTCTTACAGCCTCTCTTTATATACTCGCAATGAAAACTTTTTATCTTATTACAATATTTTTCTCTTGCTTCTATATTAAAAGCCTTATCTCCTCGAACTCCGTATATTAAAGGAAGTGTATCTCCAAATATGCCTATAGAATATATTCCAAGTGCATTTGCAATATGCAAAGGGGCACTATCGCCTCCAATTAAAGCATATGAATATTTTATTACAGATATAAGCTCTCTTATTGTAAGTTTATCAGTAAAATCTATTATATCATTAATATTTTCTTTCATAGTGTTTGCAAAAGATACATCATCTTTAGAGCCTATAACAATTACAGGCACATCGTTAAACTCTTTTTTAAACTCTTTAATTAACTCTACAAAATGAGTATATCTTTTACTTATGCGTGTAGCTCCGCCATGAACGATTAGGGCATTTTTATAATCTTTCATTTTGTTATAACCGAATGCCTCTTCTTCTTTACTTAAAAATAATTCTGTGTAAAAACCATCGTCTTTTATATTTAAAGGTTTTAAAATTGAAAGTATAGTATCAACAATATGCCTACTGTGTTTTTTCCAAGGAGTTTTATGTGTTAGTAAAAATCCCCTAAGTTCGCTATTAACGCCGACTCTCACTGGTATATTAGCTTTTTTTAAAATAGATGCCGAAACAAACGATGTGTTTGCTGCAAAACCTATATCGTAATTTTCTTTTTTTATAAACTCTAAATTGTTTTCATCTCTAACTATAATATTGTCTATATATGGATTTTCTTTTAATATATCAATTCCTCTTTTTCCGTTTATTACATCAATTTTGCAATTCTCACCATAATGTTTTTTTATAGCCCTTATAATTGGAGTGATAAATATAGTATCTCCAATATAATTCATTCCTATTATTAATATTTTCATTGATAAAAACAAAGCCTTTTAAATATTATTTATATTTTTTCTATTCTGTCTATGATGTCTTCTATAATTATTAACTCTTCTTATATGAGCAGAATGATTTATAGTTCTTTTTTTATCTTCTTTATCAGAAAATAATCTCTCTTCGTTGTACATTCTCATAATCTCAAAGAATAATATAAAAGTTAAAGGCCCAAGTATAATTCCAGAAAGTCCGAAAAATAAAACACCGCCCAATATAGCAAAGAATATAAACAATGGATGAAGTTCTATTCTATTTCCTAAAAGCAAAGGACGAACAAAGTTGTCTGGTATAGTAATAAAGAACCAAGAAACTACTAAAAATATTATGGCTCTTAAAATTTCTCCGTTAATAATAAAAAGCACTCCAAGCGGTATCCAAATAATAGTAGTACCTATTATAGGCATAAATGAAGCTATAATTGTAAGAAGTGCAAAAGTTAAAGAATTAGCAACACCAAATATAGAATAAACTATAAAAGCACAAATACCCTGAAATATACCTGTAAATAAATTTCCAAATATTATTCCCTGTATTCCATGAGAGGCTTGTTTGAATAATCTGTCTAAATATTTTTGTTCTATTGGTATTAGGGAACTTACTTGTTTTTTCAAATATTCGCCGTCTACAAAAAAGAAAAATAAAGAGAACATCATAAATATAAATGAACTTACAAACTTACCAGTTCCTTTTAATATTCCTGCAACATTCTGAGTTAAATAAGAGCTTACAGAAGTTAAATTTGATAATAGACTATCTTGTATTCTTCTTAATATCTCAGCAGCTGATATTTCTACAGGAAGCATTGATAATATTTCATTTAATTTTTCATTGTTTAAAATTGAATTAAAATCCAAGTTCATAAAATATTTTATACCAATATTTGATATATCTATAAGCTGAACTATAATGGCATAAAGCAATAAACTTGTTGGAACTAAAAAGATAATTAAAGATGTTAAAGAAAATAATAAAGCCAAAGTATGCCTTTTAATCATAGATATTTTATCTTCTTTGCCATAACTTTTACCTATAGCCTTTTTAAATAATGGTGATAAAACAACATAAAAAACTAAAGCAAAAAATATAACCATGCCAAACGGTTTTAAAAGCTGGTACATTATAAATATTGATAAAAAGATAAAAGTGATAAAAAATATTTGACCTATATTATATTTATTCATCTATATTCCTAATATATTTTTAGTACTGGAATTATTATATTATATAATTTAATATTGTCAAAGAAGTAAATAAATATTTTTACTAACTATTATTTTTTTCTATTGCTTTGCATTCATTCCAAAGATTATCCATCTCTTCCAAGCTCATGCTTTCTAAACTTCTATTCATTTTTTTTGACATATCTT
>CAKVCJ010000290.1 GCA_934725655.1 uncultured Brachyspira sp. | reverse complement strand
ATAACCATACCAGCATGATTTTTTATAGCAAATATCCAGTTTTGAGTAATAAATGCTATTAAACCTCCGCCGTAATCCCCAACTACTCCTCCTACTTCATATAATACTGTAGCTAAACTTGCAGCAAGTATTGAGTGAATCAAGAATAAGAAAGGAGATATAAATAAGAATGTAAACTCTAAAGGCTCAGTTATACCTACAAGTATAGAAGTTAAAGTTGCCGGTATAAGCAATGCTGCCATTTTTTCTCTATTTTCTTTATTAGCACAGAAATAAATAGCCAAAGCTAAACCAGGAGCACCGAATACTTTAGAGTTTCCATACAAAGCAAATCCGCCTTCTGGGAACAACTGTTTAAGAGGCTCTACCATATTTGAAAACTCTTGTACATGGCTAATCCAATATACCCCTATACCTTCAGGTACTACAGCAGGCCCAAATGCAAATGGACCATAAATAAAGTGGTGAAGTCCTGTAGGTATCAATATTCTTTCTAAGAAAGTATAAATAAATACTCCGAATCCGCCTGAACTAGCTAAGAAATTTTGCATAGAACTAATTAAAGCCTGTATCTTTGGCCATATTAAACAAGTTAAAAATGCTAAAACCAATACAACACCAAAACCTATAATATGTACAAAAGATGTTCCTTGAAATACTCCAAGGTAATCAGGAAGCTTTGTTTCATAAAATCTATTATGAATAAGAGTTATTACCAACCCTATAAATATAGCTCCTATTATGCTTGTATCTAAAGTTTTAATTCCTGCTATTAATGCTAAACCGCTTACTCCTCCTGCAGCCTGAGTAAAATCTACACCAAAAGCAGGTCCCCAGAAATTAAGTATAGCAGCTATAAAATAGTTATATGATAAATAACAAATCAAAGTAGCCAATACTGCCCTTTCAGGAGCCATTTTAGATAATCCTATAGGAATACCTAAACAGAAAAATAAAGGCATATTTCTAAATATAGTCCATGCACCTTCTTCTATTATAAAAACTAATTTGTAAAATACTCCATCTGGATTTGCTAAACCGCCTACTAAAGTTTGATCTTTAAATATAATAGTTAATCCTACTACAAGACCAGAAAAAGGAAATAGCAGTACCGGTACAAACATCGCCGCCCCAAATTTTTGGAAAGCAGCCCTTAAATCGATATTAGCAAACATTTTATATACCCCTAACTTTAAATTTTTATTAAAATATTAAATATTAATCTTCTGTTTTTAATAAATCTTCAAATTTAGTTCTCACCTGAGGAACAGAAAGACCAACTATTACCTGCAATGAAGTTCCATTTTTAACTAATCCATGAGCACCAAATTCTTTGAAATCTTCTACATCTTTTACCAAATCAGCATTTTTTACTACAACTCTTAATCTTGTTGCACAATTAGTAACAGATTCTATATTCTCAGCACCGCCTAAGCATTCCAAATATCCTCTAGCCTGCTCCAAGAAACCTGAATTTTTATCTCTGCCCTGTTTTTCTTTATAATCTTTTTTGGTATATAATTTTGATTCTGATTTGCCTCTTCCAGGAGTCATTATATTAAACTTTAGTATAAATGTTCTAAATACTATAAACCATAAACCTGTAAATATAAATCCTACTATTATGTGGAATATAACTGTAGAAGTATGATTTCTTATAGTGAAAATCCAGTTTTGAGTTATAAATTGTAATAAACCAGCACCGAAGTTTCCAGCTACTCCTACTACCTCATATAATACCGTAGCCAAAGCTGCAGCTAATACAGAGTGTACTAAGAAAAGCACAGGTGATATAAATAAGAATGTAAACTCTAACGGCTCAGTTATACCTACAAGTATAGAAGTTAAAGTTGCCGGTATAAGCAATGCTGCCATTTTTTCTCTATTTTCTTTATTAGCACAGAAATAAATAGCCAAAGCTAAACCAGGTGCTCCGAATACCTTTGAGTTTCCATGTAATGCAAAAGCTCCTGCTGGGAAAAGAGTTTTTAAAGGCTCTGTTGAGTTTGCAAACTCTGAAACATGCTGTATCCAATAAGGTTCTATACCATTTGGAACTACTGCAGGTCCGAATATGAAAGGTCCGTATATAAAGTGGTGAAGTCCTGTAGGTATTAATGCTCTCTCTAAGAAAGTGTAAATAAATACTCCTACTCCTCCTGAACTAGCAAGAAATGTTTGCATACTAGATATTGCTAACTGAATTTTAGGCCATATTAAACAAGTTAGAAAAGCAAAAACTAACATTACTAAAAAACCTATTATATGTACAAAAGATGTTCCTTGAAATACTCCAAGGTAATCAGGAAGCTTTGTTTCATAAAATCTATTATGAACCATAGTAATTATTAAACCAACAACTATAGCACCTAATATATTTGTATCTAAAGTTTTAATTCCTGCAATTAATGCTAAACCGCTTACTCCGCCTGCAGCCTGAGTAAAATCTACTCCAAAAGCAGGTCCCCAGAAATTAAGTATAGCAGCTATAAAATAATTGTATGATAAATAACAAATCAAAGTTGCTAACATAGCTCTTTCTGGTGCTGTTCTGGAAAGCCCAATAGGTATGCCTAAACAGAAAAATAAAGGCATATTTCTAAATATTGTCCAGCCGCCCTCTTCCATTATAAACATTAATTTGTAGAAAAAGCCATTAGGGTCAGCTATCTTTCCCACCAAACTCTGATCTTTAAATATAATTGTAAATCCTACTATAAGCCCTGAAAAAGAAAATAGTAATACTGGTACGAACATAGCCGCACCAAATTTCTGGAAACCAGCTTTTATATCAATATTTTTAAACATAAATATATCCTCAATATTTTTTTATTTTAATATTATTTTAAATAGTCTA
>CAKVCJ010000289.1 GCA_934725655.1 uncultured Brachyspira sp. | reverse complement strand
AAACAAAATCTGCTAAAACAGGCAAGCGTTCATATTCTTTTCGTATGCCTCCATATATGGCTGATAGAATATCTGAGGCAGGGTTTGATATAGTTGCCGTTGCTAATAATCATTCAAGAGATTTTGGTGCTAAGGGCTATACTCAAACTCAAGAGTATGTAAAAAAAGCTGGTATGGAAGTTGTTGGTAATGTTTTAAATCAGGCTTCTTTTATAAATGTAAATGGTAAAAAAATAGGCTTTTTGGCTTTTTATTATTTTTCTTATGCTAATAATGCAATACAAGATATTGCAGCTGCTAAGGCTTTAGTTGAAAAAACAAAAAAAGAATGTGATTTTTTAGTTGTAAGTTTTCATGGCGGAGCCGAGGGAAGCAGTATGTTTAGGGTGCCTAAAACTACTGAATATTTTTATAAAGAGAATAGGGGTGATGTTTATAAGTTTGCAAGGGCTGTTAGCGATGCAGGTGCTGATTTAGTAATTGGTCATGGTCCGCATGTGCTTAGGGCTATGGAAATGTATAACAATACTTTTATAGCTTATTCTCTTGGTAATTTCGTTGGATATAAACAATTCTCTTTGTCTGGAAACAATGGAATTAGTGCAATACTTCAAATTACTTTAGATGACAACTTAAAATTTTCTAAAGCAAAAGTTATACCTGTACGTTTAGTAAATGGCGGCATACCGAGTGTTGACTCAGCTAATACTGCTATAAAGAAATTAAATGAATATGCAGATTTAGATTTTCCAAAGACAGGCGTGAAGTTTGATGCTAACGGCGAATATATAAAATAATTTTGTTTTGTTAAAATTAAAAAACTATAAATATATTTCATTAGTTTATTTATTTTTTTAACTTTTTTACTATTTGAGTATTTTGTGAAAAACTATATTTAATTTTATAGATGTCTAAAGACTAATTTATTATTTATATATAAAACTTAAATACTTGCATTTTTTGGTTCTTTAATGAACTCTTCAGGGCGACCGAAGGAAGTGCCTGTGGGTGAAAGGAGTATCTTCAGGTATAGTGCAAGAGCAACAAAAAATTTGACAATACATTTTATAAAAATATTTAAAGTGGTAAAATATAGTTGTTTAAATATATACTAAAAAATTTCCGATTTATTAAAATTTAATTTTTATTTTTGCATTATTTTCGGTGACTAGTCCCCGCTCCACATACTTTTTTGCTTCTGTAAAGAAGTAAAAAGTCTGCATTTTTATTAATGTATATTAAAAAATATTCGGTATTATTTTAGATATATTCTCTATATAAAATAATATTAAAAAAATAAAAATTGATAAAATCTAATCATTATAGTTTATAATAAATAATAAATAAAAAATAAAATTTAACTATATATTACCTTCCAAAGAGGATATACCTGCTTTAAGCAACATTTCTGAAAATGTTTTACCATTTATTAATAATATATTATTATCAATAGCTAAATTTTTAGCATCCTCTGGAAAATCATCGCAACTAGATATTACCCAACCTATATGTGAATATCCATCTTCATTTGATGAATTATACTCTAAAAAATTATTAATTTGTTCTATAGCCCATTTATCTGTATAATCTGTATGGAATTTTGCTTGAACATGTATTATTATTTTTATTAAATCAAAAGATGCCTGTATATCACAATCTCCATTTGGATTATCTATTTTAGAAGGTTTTCCTATATTATCAGCACCGCATTGTTTAAAATATAACTCTATTAATTTTTCAAATTTACTTGGATTCAATCTATTTCGTACTAAATTAAAAATACTTTCAGAACAAGTATTTAAAATGTCATAAGTTAAGTTAATAGGTCTATTATTATGTAAATTTTCTAATAATTCATTTATAGTTTCTGCAATATCATTACAAGAAATATTAGTACCTCTATAATGCATTTTTCGTGTAAGTTCTGAATTTGCATATTCATTTCTTTTTATATTTGTATATATAGGTTTCACTTTCCAAAAAAAATCTAACTTCTTGTAATCTTCTGTATTTATAAATGGTTTAAGTAGTGATTCTAACTCTTTATCATTTTTACCAATAAAATTATCACCTACTATTTCATATATAGAAAATACCCCTCCAAATTGAGGTACTATAATATAATTACCTTTTTTAAAATCATGTATAAATCTCCATAGATGATGTATACCTTTTGGACATTTACCCCACATATTTTGAACATAAGATTTAAACTCACCATAATAATCTCCATTTTCAACTATTTCATATAATTCTTCACTAAATAAATTTTCATATCCTATTGAAAGATAACCCTTTTCTAACATAGAGTGTGAAAATCTATAACAATAGGATATTCTATGCAAAAAATAATTTGTCTCCATAAATAAAAAACTCCTTTATTTAGTTATACATTAAAGTTATAATAATTTTTAATATTCTGCAATATAGAAGCCTACATTTTTAGCCTAAAATATGTGCCATTATTTTATATATATTTATAAACAATAAAATTAAAACAATATAAATATTTAGTAGTTTTAAAATAATATCATTTTTTATAAATTCAATATTATACAAAAAAACTACTTAAAAAATTGACAACTAAAAAATTTGACCTTTCATAGTTATTACTATAAAATACTATTTATAAAAATATAGATAATGGAGTTATAATTATGAATAAGGCTATTAAGTTTTTATTATTAGCTTCTTCTTTGTTCTTATTTGCTTCTTGCGGCGGCGGCGGCAAATATGAAGAGGGAGTTTTGCGTTTGAATGTTGGTCCAGAGCCTCAAACTATTGATCCAACATTAAACTCTGCTATAGACGGAAGTATGTATATAATACATGCTTTTGAGGGCTTAGCACAAAAAGATAAAG
>CAKVCJ010000288.1 GCA_934725655.1 uncultured Brachyspira sp. | reverse complement strand
GGGTAAAGTCTGATTATATATCACATATAGAAAATTATTCTTCACAATTTGGTATAGATTATTTAAGTGAAAAAGTTGTATCTATAAATAAATTAGTTTATGAATACACAGGCGGTGCTCATGGAAACTATGCTACAATAAATAGTGTATATTCATTAGAAAGTGGAAACAAATTAAAAATAGAAGATTTAATAATAGACTTAAAAAATACTGATTTAATTAATTTAGTAAAAGACAAACTTGTTAAAATAGAAGGCAGAGATGCTAATTCCTATTTCGGATTAGATGAACTTTCATTAGAAAATAACAATTTTTATTTAACATCAAAAGGTTTAGTATTTACTTGGGGAATATATGAAATAGGGCCTTATGCAATAGGTGAAACAAGAGTATTAATACCAATAGAAGAAATCAAACCTTATTTAAAAGACGAATACAAAGCTATATTTGAATAATAAAATATTTGTATAAAGTTTATAAGAGGATAGTTATTAATATAATAATTATCCTCTTTTTTCATTATTTTAAATATACTTCCAAGTGTAGCCTTTTTTCATCTCTAAAATTTCTTCAACAGTTCCTTTAGCAATAATCTCTCCGCCGTTAGTGCCGCCCTCTAATCCTAAATCAATTATATAGTCGGCAGCTTTTATAACATCAGGATTATGCTCTATTATTATAACACTATGTCCTTTTTCTACTAATTTGTTTAAAGCTATGAGAAGTTTATTAACATCATCAAAATGAAGCCCTGTTGTAGGTTCATCTAAAATGTATACTATATGCTCATCGCCTTGTTTTTTTGCAAGCTCTGTCGCAAGTTTTAAACGCTGTAATTCACCGCCTGAGAAAGTGTCGAGTCTTTGAGAAAGTTTTATATAACCAAGTCCAACCTCACTCATTATTGATAAAGTTTTTGTGATTGATTTGTCAAAGTCGAAAAACTCTATTGCCTCATCAACTGTTAATTCTAATACTTCGGCTATGTTTAAAGATTTGAACCTTACTGATAAAGTTTCATCATTGTATCTTTTACCTCCGCAAGCCTCGCAAACTATTTCCATGTCGGACAAAAAGTGCATTGCAATTTTTCTTATGCCTTTACCTTCGCAGATATTGCATCTTCCTTCTTTGCCGTTATATGAGAATCTGCCCGGAGAAAAAGCCTTTGCTTTAGCTGTAGGAGTTTTTGCAAATATGTTTCTTATTTTATCAAACACTTTGCTATAGCTCACTAATGTACTTCTAATAGAGCCAACTATTGAAATTTGATCAACCAATATAGTATCCGAAACAATCTCAGGTATTTCAACACTTTCAAATTTTGAGTATTGATTGAGTCTGCGTTTTTTTAGAGCAGGGTAGAGGGTATCTATTATTAATGATGACTTACCGCTTCCAGATACTCCTGTAACAACTACTATTTTTTTGAGAGGTATATCAATATCTATATTTTTTAAATTGTTTGTTGATACTTGTTTTAATTTTATGCATTCAGTCTCTTCATTTCTTACAGCAGTTTTTTCAAATACTTTTTTTCTCTCGCTTAAATAATTTCCTGTAAGTGAATTATTGTCTTTTAATATATCATCGTATTTGCCTTGAAAAACTACTTCCCCTCCAAAAGCACCAGCGAAAGGTCCCATATCTATAATATTGTCCGCTGCCTTCATTGTATCTCTGTCATGCTCTACTATTACAAGAGTGTTTTTTAAATCTCTTAATTCTTTTAAAGTGTCAAGTAAATGATTTGTATCTCTTGGGTGAAGCCCTACAGTAGGCTCATCTAATACATAAAGAACTCCTGTAAGTTTAGAGCCAAGCTGACTAGCAAGTCTTATTCTCTGTGCCTCTCCTCCTGAAAGTGTTGCATATTTTCTGCTTAAAAATAAATATCCAAGTCCTACTTTATCTAAGAAACTTAATCTTGTTCTTATTTCTTTTATTGCTTCTTTTGATATAGTGTTTTCTCTTTCTGTCAAAAGGTTTGGAAGCTCATCAAAGAAGTTAATAGCTTCTTCTACGGTCATTGCACATACTTGGCTTATGTTTTTATTTTGTATGGTGTAAGACCTTATTATTTCGTTTAGCCTCTCTCCATTACAAGAATCACATTCCTCATCAATAAAGAATTTTCCGAGAGATTTATCTTTCCATTCTGAGTAATCTTCACTTGTAACATCATTATTAGAATGCCACTCGGTAATAACATTTCCTACAGAATAATCGCCGCCAAAGAAAAATGTATCAATAACTTTTTTATTAAGTTCATTGAAAGGAGTTTCATACAAATCTTTTTTTGTTATGCCGTTTCTTTTTAAAAATCGCATTAAAGAATCTGTATAATATTTTCCCGAAGTAGAAAACATATTATGAATAGCTGTATCTAATGCACCGTCAAATAATGGTTTTGTGCTGTCTTTTATAGCTAAATCTATACTAAATGTAGGTTTGCTTCCAAGACCTTTACATTCCTCACAATATCCCCAATGCGAATTGAATGAAAAATGTCTTGGGGTAACTTCAAAATCAAATAATATTCCATGAAGCAAACAAGCAGGGAATTTTGTGTGGAAACTCTCTTTTACTATTATTCCTTGAGTTGCTTTTATATGTGCTACTCCGTTTGATAAATCCATTGCTTTTTCAAGTGCATCTGCAATCCTTGCTCTTTTGTCCTTTCCAACAACAACCCTGTCAATTACTATGCCTACAGAATATATTTCTTCTTTTGATAATGCATCAATATCTTCTTCAGTGATATCATCTATAACATAATCATTATTATTAATCTGCATTCTCACATATCCCGCTTCTCTTGTTTTATCTATAATCTTTTTAATATCCTTCGCATCATTGTCATTAAAAGTAAATCTATGATTAA
>CAKVCJ010000287.1 GCA_934725655.1 uncultured Brachyspira sp. | reverse complement strand
AAAAAAGCAAAAAATATTATATCATAAACTCTTCTTTTTCCAGTATGTGTTTTAATCTCTTCAAAAAGTGTCATATATTAAAAAACCTTTATTTATTGTTAACATTTATTGTACAACAGAATCTATTGTTATATCATTTTCAGTATTTTTCTCAAATCTTATCAGCACCCCATTTGGCATGCATATTATAGGGGCATTTTTTAATTCTCCTGCCTTTATGCAAAGTTTATCTCTGCAAGGGGAGTATTCAAATTTTACTTTTTTGTCTTTTATGATAATTGTAGTCTCTCCAATAAGTCCTTCTGCTACAATTTCTCTGTCTATATTCAAATCATACCTTAAAGATTTTGAAGGAGTATCTATTATAATTTTATTTCCTTTATTTTTTATTAAGTTTTTTGCATAATAAATAATAGATATTGCTATCATTAAAATAATAATAATATCTCCAAACTTAATATTTTTTATTATTGATTTGTCCATATTTTTTCTACTTCTATATTGAAAAATGAAGGCTCTATATATGATAATTTAGCATAATCTGGAATATTTGCTTCTATTGAAATATTTGAGTATATACCTTCATTTGTGATATTTATTAGATTGAGTGAGAGCAGTATATCTTCTTTTTTTAAGTTCTCTATTAAGTTTTTATTCATTTCCAATACAATTTTTTTAACAATTAAAGGTTCATTATATTTTATATTGAATCTGCTATTTAAATTATTAATATTTAATTCTATATTTTCAAATGTTGCTGTTTCTATGTCTTTATCAAAGATTATGTTAGCTTCCACTTTAGAAGTATCCGATTTAACATTTGAGGGGATATTTAAATTAAGTTTAGTGTTGTAATCTAAATATTTATCATTTAAATCTATTGTTTCGGTATATAATTTATCTATTTTAGATATTAAAGTTTTTGGGCCTGATATTATAGTATTTTGCGGGGTAATAATAATATTCTCGATTTCGAGTCCTAATGATGCTGTTCCTGTTGTTTGTGCTTCTATAGGAACAGTTTTATAGGATAATTGATCTAATATAACAGGTATTTTATTTGGATTGATAGTGATATTAAGTGATGAATAATCGGCATTATCTTCTAAATATACTTTATATATATTGCTTCCAATTTGAGCATTTGTTAAATCTATATATGCAGAAAAATCTCTTGGAAGTTCGTATATATTATCTTTAAATCCTTTTACACTGATAGTTATATTTTCTTTAATGTTATTTGCAATTAAAAGTTTTGCAGGCAGGTTTTTGATATTTAGTTTTGTAGTATATTCTTTATTATATTCCTGCTGATATCGTACATATAGAAAAAGCATAAAGGACATTGTTAGGCATAAAGCTTTAATCCAGAATCTGTTTGTTATATAGGATAACAATTTTTTATGTTTAATTTTTTTTATTATAATATCTTTCATATTAGTCTACTTTTACCTCTAAGAGTTCTCCAAGTCTTTTGTATAATTCATCTCTGCTTAAATTATATTCTAATATTCCTCCATGAACTATAGAAACGCACTGAGTCTCTTCTGAAACAACTACGACAACAGCATCCGTTTGTTCAGATATTCCGAGGGCGGCTCTATGTCTGGTACCGAGTCTTCTATTTTTTATTTGAGGTTCTGTTTCTGTGAGCGGTAAATATGCACTTGCTGCAGCTATTCTATTTTCCATTATAATTGCAGCACCGTCATGTATTGGATTGTTTTTAAAAAATATAGATTCTATTAATTCTATGGAGATGTCAGCATTAATTTTTACTGCTTTATCTACGAGAGAATGCAGAGATATATTTCTTTGAAACACTATTAAAGCCCCATAGCCTTTATATGAGAGATTAAAAGTAGCACTCATAATTTTTTGTATTTGATCTTCATCATATCCGAATGATTTTTTAAATAATGCTCTTCCGCCGAGTATTCTCAGACCATGTTTTATTTCTGCCTGGAAGAGTACTACTATTGCAATAAGACCTACTTGGAAAAATTTATCGAATAACCATGAGAGGGTAGTGAGACCGAAGATTTTGGCTATTAATGTGATGAAGAAAAGGATTATAAAACCTAAGGCTATGCTGTATGCTCTTGTATTATACATGAGCATGTAAAAAATGTAAAATAATATTGCTACTAAAATTATATCAAGACTATAAAAAAGATAACGCCAATTTGAAGTTGATATAAAATTATTGATGTTATACAGCATTCGCTAATTATATCATATATGTATATATTTGCAAATTATTTAATATAAATAATATTAAATATTTAAAAGATTATCACTATGCTAAAAAGCAGGTATTGGTTGGTAAAAAAAATAAATGAATAATTTTTGTAATATATATTAACATTAAATAAAAATTAATAAAAGATTAAGCATCAATTAAAATAAAGTAATAAATTTTCTATATGATTTTTTTACATTGTTAATGTTGAGTTTGTTATATTTTAATGCTATAATTTTAGAGTAATGTGAGGAGGATAAATAATGTTTGGCGGATATTTTGAATATTATTTTGGATATATATGGATACTAATACCTGGTATATTATTAGGTTTATGGGCACAGATGAAAGTGAATGGTGCTTATTCAAAGTATAGCAGGGTAGAAAACAAAAGAGGAATAACAGGAGCACAAACAGCAAAATATATATTAGATGCTTATGGCTTAAATATTCCTATAGAGAGAATAAACGGACATTTAACAGACCATTATGACCCAAGTGCTAAAGTTTTAAGACTTTCTGATAATGTTTATAATGGTACAGATGTTGCTGCTTTGGGTATTGCTGCTCATGAGGTTGGGCATGCTATACAACATGATAGAAGCTATGCACCTTTAACTTTAAGAAATAGTTTTTATCCATTAT
>CAKVCJ010000286.1 GCA_934725655.1 uncultured Brachyspira sp. | reverse complement strand
GTATTCCAATATATAAAGAGTTTTTTCCAGAGATAATAGAAGAAATAAAGGGTATGTCTGATGGATTAAAATATAAAGATTATAGAGAAATAGCAGACTTTTTATTTACAATATATGCTTTTACTTTTGAAAATAAATGCTCTTCATTTGCCCTTAAAACTTATGATGATATTATACTTGGCAAAAACAGTGATTTTTTAAAAAGTATAAAAAAATATTGCGATAGTGTATATTATAAATTAAATAATTCATATTCATTTATAGGCAATACTACAGCTTTTATTGAAATGGAAGACGGCATCAATGAAAATGGACTTGCTTGTGCTTTAACTTTTGTATATCCTGTAAATATAAATTATGGTTTAAATGCTGGCATGCTCATACGATATATTTTAGAAAAGTGTAGAGATATTGATGAAGCTTTAAATTTTTTAAAAGAAGTACCTATATCATCTTCACAAAATATAATATTGGCAGATAAAAACTCTAATATAGCTTTAGTTGAATGTAACTGCAATAAAAAACATATAATAAAAAATGATTATCTCTTTATAACTAATCATTTTGTAAGCAAGGAAATGATAAAATATAACACTAAATTAAAAGATGATGTTTATTCTCATGAAAGATATACTACATTAAAAAATGCTTTTATAAATAATGAATATAATTTGGATTTTTCTAAAGACTTATTATCTGGTAAATATGGATTTCTATGCCAATATAACAATGAAATTGATACAGTATGGTCAAGCATATATTCCATAAAAAATAAAAAAATATATAGAGCAGAAGGAAACCCTTCAAGAAAAAAATATGAAGAAGATAAAAGATTGAAGTTTAATTATTAGAAATAATGCTTTTGTTTCTTCCTGTTTCTTTTGCTTCATATAGTGCTTTATCTGCTTTTTCTATCAAGCTATTAATTGTATCAGCATCTGTTTTAATTGCACCGCCGAAAGAAGCAGTTGCTTTTAGAGAATATTCATCAGTTGAAAAATCTGTTTCATATATTGTTTTTCTTATAGTCTCCATTACATTAAAAAGCTCTTTTTTAGTTTTTGTATCAATAACTATAATAAACTCTTCTCCGCCGTATCTTGCAAGAAGTGAATTGTATTTTATTTTTTTGAGAGTTTCTTTCATCATCTTTGAAGCTATTTTTAATACATGATCTCCCACATTATGCCCATATCTGTCATTATAATGCTTAAACTTATCTAAATCTATTATAATTAATGAATATGCTTCATCTTTTTTGTTTTCTAAATATTTTAATAAATAGCCTCTATTGTATAAATTAGTAAGCTTATCTCTATTTGCCAAAAATGATAATTTTTCGCTGTAGAGTATTATAGATAAATGATTAACTAATATTTCTAAATATTCTTTTTCAATACTGCTATCTATTATTAAATATCCAAACTCATAATTTCTTGCTTCTAATTTATATTTATTATTATTTTCTTTTATGTTTTTTAAAGTTGAGTACCATAGATTTGAATTATTATCTTTATAAAAATATAGAGCAAAGTTTTTTATTATTTTTTTAGAGCTTTTTTCAAATGTTTTTATTATGCCATCAACAGAAAATGGTTCTGGTATGTTGTTTAGAGTTTTTATTATTTTGTTTATTTCTTTAATCATTTTATGTATAAACTATTAATTATTTCTTTAGCTAAAAATATTAAATTATTGCTTGTGGCGAGTGTCGAGATAATAGTGAGTACTATTGACTCTTCTTCTTTTACTACTATCGCCATAGCATTAAATAAATTATTATTTTTAGTTTTGCAATTGAATATTATAGAGCCAAATATATCATTATGCTCTTTTCTTTTTACAACAGATAGAGGAGATATTATAGAATAAAGGTTTTTATTTTCTGCTTTAAAATTATTTAATATTTGAGCTAATTCTTTTTCATCATATTTAGAATTATCATAGCTTAATAATATAGAAATAGTTTTTTCATCATTTTCTATTTTTAATACGCTGTTTTCTATACTTGCATTAAAATTTTCTGGTACAACCAAATTAAATTTATCAGGCTTAGCATTAATTACAGTAAACTTTGAAAATTTAAAAATAGAGTTTTCTTTTTGTTTTTTTATATTATCAATTTTCTCTTGAATGTTAGAATCTTTACTAATATTAAAAGCTTTTTCTAATATCTCTATAGCATTATCATACTCATACATGGCAGTATAAACTATAGACATATTAATCATAGATAATACATCTTCTTTGTCTAAAGATATAGCCATTTTAAATTTTTCAATAGCCTCTTTATATTTCATCTCTATAGAAAGTAATACTCCATATTGCCCATATACACTAGCATTTACATCTCCTAAAGATATTATCTCTTCTATTGTTTCTTTCGCCTCTTCATATTTGTAGGTGCTGATTAATGCTTCTATTTTGCTTTCTAATATATCCTTATCTTTTGGAAGATGTTCCAATGCCTTATCTAAAATTCGTATAATACTTTTATAATCTTCTTCTTCATAAAATATATCAGATAATACTAAATATCCTTCTTTGTAGTTAGGTTCTTTATTTATTAGTTGTAATGCAATTTTTTTGGCATAATCTAAATTATTTTTTTCTATGAATGTATTTATTGCAGTTATAACATTTTCTTTTGTCTCTTTTATAATTTCTTTTATTTCATTTTCTATATTGTCCATTGAAACACTCCATTTTTATTTCCATTCCACTATAGAAAAATTATCTTCTTTATTGTTTAGAGCATATTCTCTTAATTTTTTATCAGGATTAACGCATACTTTTTTAGCAGCAAAAGCAAAGAAGGGCAAGTCGCTAATAGAATCACTGTATACAATATTTTGCGATATATCTTTTTTAAAAATACCCTCTGTAAAAAGTCTATGT
>CAKVCJ010000285.1 GCA_934725655.1 uncultured Brachyspira sp. | reverse complement strand
GCTGTATCCTAACTCAGCTAAAAAACTAAAACTTGAAGTTCTGTTAATATCTAATTTATATCCAATTTGAACTAAAGCTCCTGTTTCAAAACCGACGAATGTATTTCTTGTGTTGTTTGATATGTAGCTGTTATATGTGTTTTGATTCATATTTGTCGGATGTTCTGGGTGAGTATTTATGCCGACACTCATACCGATAGGGACAAATAATCCTATTTCAAGGCCGCTTTTTGCAAGTAATGTAGTAGGAGTGAAAAGTAAAATTGTTATTAAGATTTTTGATATATTTTTCATTATTGCCTTTATTGTTGTATATGAAATATTTATTTAAATATAACAAATTTTTTTATAATTACAATTTTTTTAAATTAAAAAAGAATAAATTTTTGTGAAATTAATTTTTTACATTCAATCTATATTTTTCTATGTTCCTTGCAAAGAGCTGAATTTTTTATGAAGTATAGCTAAAAACATATATAATATATATTTCTTAAATACAAAACTTAAATAATTGCACTTTCGCCTAACGTACCCATAGGGTAAAAACTTTGACTAAATCTGAACGGCGTAGCTAATGTAAAAGTTTAATAAAATAAAAAACTTATAAAAACAATAAAATTAAAACAATATGAATATTTTTATAAAAAACTATTATTAGATATTTGGCTATATCTTTTTATTTTAAATAATATATAATTATCTTATATTATTATATTAAAAAGGTATAGATGTTTAAGTTTATTTATTTTTGTATAATTTTGTTAAGCATACTCTCATGCAATAAAAATAGCTATCACTTAGAAGATAAAAATAATAATAATAGTACTTTTGAAACAGCTCAGCTTATATCCAAAGACGGCATAAAAGGAAATATTGTTAAAGGACAAAAGGATTATTATTATTTTATTATAGAGAAAGAAGAGTTTATTGATTTTGATATATCTAATTTAGGCGATAAAGCCATCACTATGACTTTATGCAATTATAAAACTAATATTGTTAAAGTGATAAGTGAGTTTGAAAACACAAATGAAAATACTAAAGTTTATACTATTCAAACTAATGATAAAGGTGAAGTATATTCTTCTCAGATTATGAAAGGTATTTATTTTAAACCATTAGAAAATACTGAAGAAAATAAGTATTATATAGTTATAGAATCAAAAAATGATGACACGGAATATAGCTTTATTCTTAAGAAAAGAGAATATAATGAAACTGATGAAAAAGAGCCTAATGATATAATATCGCAATCACAAATAATAGATGTTAATAGTGAAAATAGACTTTATACTATAGATGGATATTATAGCCAAGTTTTTAATCCTAAGTTATATTCTGGTGATTTGAAAAATATGGAAATAGATTCTTATAAAGTTACAAACAGTTCTTTTAATACTTATTCTATATCTATAGAGCTTTCTGGTGTTCCTTCTGTTGATGCTAGTATAAGATTATATGACAATACTGGAAACTTTATTGCTAATTATGACCTTAATAATGTTGGAGACGGTGAGATTGTAGAAAAATTAGTGCTTTATCCTTATATGTCATATTATTTTGTTTTGGTGTCTGAGAGGGCTGTATTAAATATACCGTATAGGGTTAGTGTATTAGCTAAGCCTTATGATAAATATACTGAAGATGAACCTAATAATAAATATACACAAGCACAAAATTTAGAGTTTAATAAAACATATAAGGGTGCTATAGATTATTCTTATGATAGAGATTATTATACATTCAATGTACCTATACAATCCAGTATAAAATTATCTTATTTTCTAATTGATTCTCAGGCTATTAATTTGAGAATATCTAATGAAAATGAAGGAATAATAGCTACTATGCCTCAAAATGATGATGAGTATATTACTAGCTTAAAACAAGGAAAGTATTATTTAATTTTCGAGAGAGATACTACTAAAGAGAAATGGGTGAAAGGCAGTTCTAAGATTAGAAATTATGAGTTTAGTATGGCTATATCCAATGAAATTAGCGGTTATTACGAGGATTTAAATTACCTTAATGATTATTATAGCAATGATTATGATGATAGTTTTTATAATAATAATTATAGTGACGGCTTTTATAATAATGGATATAGCGACAGTGTTAATAATGATAATCAAACAGAATATAGCAATAATGAAGAGACTAATAATTATATAATACTAAAAGATGAAGATTATAATGCAGAGTACTATCATTATAATAGTGAAGATAATGATATAATGCAAGAATATACTAATTATGGTGAATATTAATTATGGGTATAAAGGATATTTTTAAGAAAAAAAATATTAAAAAAGATTCATCTGAAAACAAAGAATCTAATTTAGAAAATAATGCCAAAGAAAATAACAATAAAAAAAGAAGATTTAAAAAGAGATATATTCCTTTAATAATAATTTGTGTTTTAATTATAGCTGTAATTGGGGTTAGGATATATTTAAATAATGATAGGGTAAAGGCTATAGTAGAGAATGCGGTATATTCTTCTCTAAATAGAAAATTAGTGATAGAAAAATTTAGTTATGGACTGCTCTTTCCTAAAATAGAGGCAAGCAATGTAACTCTTTATAACTCTACGAACTTTAATGAAGCAGAAAATATAAGTTTAGATAATTTAAGATTGAGGTTTTCGTTATTTCAATTATTTTTCTTAAGGCTTCATATAAAAGAATTAAGCATAGACAATTTATATGTTAATATGTTTACAGATGAGGCTGGAAATTGGAATCTTCCTGATATGCCGCCTTCAGAGCCGAAAGTAGAAGATACAAACAAAGAACCTTTTGACTTTACTAAATTAGATTTTTTAAAACTAAAAGCTGATATAGAAAATATTAGAATTAATAATTTATCATTTAGTGCTGATAGTTTATCTTATGTTACAAATAATAGCGGACTTTT
>CAKVCJ010000284.1 GCA_934725655.1 uncultured Brachyspira sp. | reverse complement strand
ATATTACAGCTCAGCTTTACGGCGGTAATTTAGAGACAAGAATACAGCAAGAGATACTTCTTGGTATTGGCGGTATCAAGGCATTAAATAAGCTTGGCATTAAGCCTACTATTTATCATATGAATGAAGGACATAGTGCTTTTCTTTCTTTGGAGAGAATGAGACAGCTTATGGAAAACAATCATCTTGATAAGAATGAGGCAAGAGAGGTTGTTTATAGCTCTAATATATTTACTACACATACACCTGTACCTGCTGGCAACGATGTATTTCCTATGGATATGGTACAGAAATATTTTAGCGAGTATGTTAAGCATATTGGAATGTCTATGGATGAGTTCTTAAGACTTGGAAGGATTAATCCTGATGACAATAAAGAAAATTTCTGTATGACAGTTTTAGCACTTAATTTGTCTGCTGAAAATAATGGAGTAAGTTTGCTTCACGGACATGTTTCAAGGGCTATGTGGAAAGATATATGGAAAGGGGTTCCAGAAGATGAGCTTCCTATTGATGCTATTACTAATGGTATTCATACATTAAGCTGGATTTCTTTTGATATGCAAAACTTATTGGATAGATATTTAGGCCCTCGTTGGAGAACTAAGCCTTTAGAGCATGAGATTTGGGAGAGGGTGCAGAGAATACCTGATGCTGAACTTTGGAAAACTCATGAGAGAAGAAAAGAGAGATTAATAGATTTTTGTAGGACTAGATTAAAATCACAAATTACAAACAGAGGCTTTACTAAAAATGAAATAGAGCATGCTGATCAAATACTTTCGCCAGATGCTTTAACTATTGGTTTTGCGAGAAGATTTGCTACTTATAAAAGAGGTACTTTATTATTTAGAGATTTAGATAGATTAAAGAAGATATTGAATAATAAAGATAAGCCAGTGCAGATAATATTTGCAGGTAAGGCACACCCGCATGACAATGGCGGTAAAGAGCTTATTAGGGAGATATCTGAAATTTGCAGAAGGGAAGATTTTAGAGACCATATAGTATTTTTGGAAGATTATGATATTAATGTGGCAAGATATATGGTTCAGGGTGTTGATGTATGGCTTAATAACCCAAGAAGACCATTGGAAGCAAGCGGTACAAGCGGCATGAAGGTTCCGCCTAATGGTGGTTTAAACTTCAGCGTATTAGATGGTTGGTGGGATGAGGCTTATGATGGTCAAAATGGATGGGCTATTGGTAATAGGGAAGAGTATTCTGATTTAGAATATCAAGATGAGGTAGAGAGTAAGGCTATATATAATGTATTAGAAAATGAGATTATTCCTCTTTATTATAACAATAGAGGAAGAGATGATATACCTCGTGAATGGGTTTCTGCTATGAAGTGGAGTATGCAGACAGTTTGTCCAGTATTTTCTACAAATAGAATGGTAGCTGACTATTATAATAAGTTCTATAATAAGGCTAGCAAAAGATATTTGCATATGATTAAAAATGACTTTGAAAGGTCTAAAGCATTAAAGGAATGGAAGCAAAATATATATGATAAGTGGTCTAAGGTTTCATTTGAAAATACTATTTCTGAGATGCCTTCAAGAAATTTAAAAGTTGGAAGCAAATTTGAGATAAAAACTATAGTAAATCTTGGGGATATAGCACCTGATTCTGTGAGAGTTGAGCTTTATTATGGTAAATTGAGCATGAAAGAAGAGATTATAGAGCCTTCTATTATTGAAATGAAACATTCTGCTGATTTAGGTAATGGAAGACATTCTTTTAGCGGAGCTTTAGTATGCAGCAATAGCGGACAGAGCGGTTTTGCTATAAGAATGTACCCATACAATAAAGATTTGAGTTATAAATTTGATATGAAGCTTATTATTTGGAGCTAATATTATTTTTATTTAGATATCAAAGGGTTTAACTTAAATATTAAGTTGAGCCCTTTATTTGTATATTTATTATTTTATAAGGATAAAAACATGTTGGCTGTGTTTGTTAATATGATTGCTGTATTTATTGGTTCTATTATTGGAATTATATTTAAAAATAATTTATCTAAGAAATATGAGAATGTTGTTTTTGTTTCTGCGGGTATAATATCTTTAACTATAGGAATTTCTATGGCTGCTGCTACTAAACATATACTTATATTTGCAATATCAATTATGCTTGGAGGGCTTACTGGAACTATGTTTTCTATAGAAGAGAGAATTGAATCTTTTGGAAAATTTCTCAAAAAAACTTTTTCATTTAAAGACAATGCTGGAAATTTTAGTTTAGGTTTTTTAACTTCATCAATACTTTTTTGTTCTGGTTCTATGGCGATAGTGGGCTCTTTTCAGGCGGGTACTAAGGGCAATTATGATTTAATATTTACTAAAAGCGTAATAGATGGCTTTGTTGCTATATTTATGTCTACTGTTTATGGGGTAGGGGTTGCTTTTTCTATGATTAGTATATTTATTTATCAGGGGGCTTTAACTTTACTTTCTTCTTTTTTAGAGCCTTATGTTTCTCAAACTATGCTTAATGAGGTTTCTGCTGTTGGGGGAGCTACTGTTATGATGATAGGGCTTAATCTTCTAAATATTACTAAAATTAAAACGGGTGATTTTTTGCCTGCTTTGATTTATGCCATTTTTTTGGTGTTAATTATACCATATATTTCTTTTTTATGATATAATCCAAGATACTTCAATTTTTTATTAGGATTATTTATGAATACTGTACTAAAAAATTATATAGAATATGCTAAAGAAAAGTCAAATATAGATGAAGTTCAAAATATAAAATTAATTACAAAAAATGAAAAGTTTTTAAAATTAAAAGAATTAGAACATTCTGATGATATGCCTGCTATGTGCAAAGAGATTTCTCTTGCCCTTAATGATATGGATATATTAAAATCTTTTAGTGCTTCTAATTTTATTGTTCATTCATTTTATC
>CAKVCJ010000283.1 GCA_934725655.1 uncultured Brachyspira sp. | reverse complement strand
TTTTTGACAGCGGTTGGTATAATGATATGGCTAAAGAAATGACTGAGTTTACTGTTAATGAAGAGATAAAATGGGCGAAATATTTATTTGACGGAAGAGAAGTTGCTAGTATAAACTCTTCTATAAGTGAACATTTCATTAAGTATTGGGCTGGTGTAAGATTAAAAGATTTGGGAGTAGATACAGAATATTTAAAAGAGCCAAAATCTGATATTATAGATTGGTTTAATGCATACAGAGATATCAATAAACAAAATGCAGCACTTCAAGAGACAACAAACACCTCATATCAGAAGGGTGCATTGAAAAACGATTTATAATATAAGGTTAATAGGGTTAATTTATTATGATAGAACTTACCAAAGACAAAAAGCATATTATTATCAAAAGAGACGGCAGAGAAGAACCATTTAACGAAGAAAAATTAAAGAAAGTTATCAACTGGGCTACAGACTCTAAAGAAGGCTTTACTAATGCACTTTTAGAAGGCTTAAACATAAAAATAAACGATAGAATGAAAATAGAAGTTCTATACGATGAGCTAATAAATACAGCAGTAAACAAAATAAGTCCCCTCTACCCTTCTTATGATACTATAGCAGAAAAATTGTATCTTATGAAGATATATAAAGAGACCTGCAAATTAAAAAAGACAGGAAGCTATCCCCATATAAAAACTTTTTTAAAAAAAGGTGTTAAACATAAAGTATACGATAAAAATATAGTATCATTATTTTCAGATAAAGAGCTTGATAAAATTAACTCTATGATAGTTCCAGATAGGGATTTACTCTTTACATATAAAGGGCTTGCTATATTTTATAGAAAATACTGTAAAAACATAGGAAGCAAAAAATTAGAGCTTCCGCAAATAACATATATGGTTGCTGCGATGTTTTCTTTTTATGATGATTTTTATAAAGGAGCTAATAAAGATATAATTGAGAGAACAAAAGCAGACAGATTAAAGTATATAAAAAGAACTTATGATATGCTTTCTAAACATGAAATAACATTTGCTACACCAAGAATAGCAAATAGTATGTCTATAAGGCCTCAGCTTGCAAGCTGTATATTAAATACTCCAGACGATGATACTTGGAGTTTAAATCAAACAGATGGGAATATGGCATTATATTCAAAGTTTTCAGGCGGTATAGCATATGATGCCTCATATATAAGGGCGTCTGGTTCTACTATACAAAGCAATAGGGGACGTTCTGATGGGCCTGTGCCTTTTATTAAAAGAACAGAGCAGACAATATCTTCATTCAATCAAGGCGGAGTGAGAAAAGGAGCTTGTGTTATTACTTTTCCTTGGTGGCATTTAGATGTATTAGACCTTATTATGCTTAAAGATGCAGGAGGTACAGAAGATACAAGGGCTAGAAAATTAGTTTATTCTATTAGAATAAGCAACATATTTAGAGAACGTGTTAATAAAGATGAATATATTACATTATTTGACCCTAAAGAGACTCCGCTTCTTAATGAAGAGTTTGGAGAAAAATTTAATGTAGCTTATATATATTATGAAAGTAAATCTTCTATTAGAAAAAAGAGAATTAAAGCTAAGGATTTACTCTTTCAAATACTAAAAGTAAGACAGGAGACTGGAAACTTATATCTTACATTTGTAGATAATATCAATGAACAGAATATGGTTAATAAATTTGTAGGAGCTTCTAATCTTTGTCAGGAAATAGTTATTCCTTCTTTTCCTTCTAAAATGATAGAAGAGAAATATGTAATTAATGAAGATGGAAGCTATGAGATAGTACAAAGAAAGAAAAGCGGAGAAATTGGAATATGCAACTTGGTATCTGTAAATTTAATGTCTTGGGTTAATTTTACAGAAGAGAAGAAAAAGTCATTTTGCTACACTCTTTTAAGAGGATGCGATAATATTATAGACAGTCAATTTTATCCTGTAAAAGAAGGAGAGATTGCCAATAAAAAAAATAGACCTATTGGCATAGGGGTTATTAATTATGCCAATTTATTAGCATCAAATAAATTAAGATATACTGATAAAGAAGCATTAGAGTTTACAAATAAAATATTTGAAGATTTGTATTATCATATATATGAAGCTTCTAATATATTGGCAAAAGAGAGGGGGCCTTACAAAACATTTAATGAATCTAAATGGAGAGAAGGAAAAACTCCTGTGCATATTTCACTTTTAAATAAAAGCTCTAATTTAAAATTTGATATAGATATGGAGAAATGGGATAAACTTGCAGAGAATATAAAAAATTACGGAGTGAGATTTTCATTTCACGGAGCAATAGCACCAACTGCAACTTCTGGTAAAAGTGTATCTGCCACAGAGAGTATAGAGCCTATAGTAGATTTATTTTTCGTAGAAGAAGGCATACAAACTCTTCCAAGCTTGGCGCCAAATTTGAAAAAAAATAGAGAATATTATGAAAGATGTTGGGATATACCAGCAAAAACTATAATAGAATTGGCAGCCATAAGACAAAGATATATAGACCAATCACAATCTTTAAATCTTTATTATGTAAAACCAGATTCTGCAAAAGAGCTATGGGACGATATTCAGTACGCTATGGATTTGGGGCTTAAAACACTTTATTATATGAAAACACCTAAATCTAATTTTGAAATAGAAGAGGTTTGTGAGTCTTGTACTTAATAATTAATGTAATAATATAAAGATAAATAAAAGCCCTATAAGCATTTATGGGGCTTTATTTTTTACATATTAAATACACAAAAAAACCGCTGCAGCCTCTTTCGAGATTACAGCGGATACATATTGTAAATATTTTTTAATTCTTTATTTTATTTTAAGCAAGTGCTTTTTTAGCTACTTCAACAACAGCCTCAAACGCTTTATAATCATCAATAGCTAAATTAGATAAAGCTTTTCTATCTATTAAAACATTAGCTTTTTTAAGACCATTAATAAACT
>CAKVCJ010000282.1 GCA_934725655.1 uncultured Brachyspira sp. | reverse complement strand
TGTCAAACCTAATAAAAGAAAATACAATATTTGATGAAGTAGATAAGAAATGCAAATCATTTATATCAGAAAATCCTCTGCTTGATGTATATAAGATAAAGGAAGCAGAAGAATATTTCCAAAGAGAAACACTGCATAGAGAATGGGAGAAAGGTATAGAAAAAGGAATAGAGCAGGGTATAGAAAAAGGAAAAAAATATAGTACATCAATAATAGCTAAGTCTATGAAAGAAGATGGAACAGATTTTAAATTAATATCAAAATATACAGGATTAAGTATAGAAGAGATAGAAAAGCTTTAATAATATCAAATTATATATAAAAAACTATTTCAAAATTCTGTTTCTTGAAGCATGTGCCAAAGCAATGGCTACAGCATCGGCAGTGTCATCTTGCTTAATATTTGAACCTGTAAAAAGATTAACCATTTTTATAATAGCCTCTTTATTAGCATTTCCGTTTCCTGTTATTTGTGATTTTATCTCTCTTGGCTTATATTCTCTAAACTCTATATTATTTAAAGTAAGTGCTAATATTATAACGCCTCTTGCCTCAGCAACTTTTATTGCCGTTTTAGTGTTTTTTGAAAAGAAAAGCTCTTCTATTGAAGCATTATCTGGTTTGTATTGTTTAATGAGTGAATCTAATTGAGTGTATATAAATGAAAGTCTTTGATTATATTCTTCGTTTGAAAAGGTTTCGATAAGCCCAGAATTTACTATTTTGTATATGGAGTTTTTCGCCTCTACAAAAGCATAACCGCATCTAGCAAATCCCGGGTCTATACCTAAAGTTATCATTATTTATTAATAATATTATTCTTCTTCTATTAAGTTATCAGTAATTTCTAAGTTAGTAGCTACAGCAGAAACATCATCATGGTCTTCAAAAAGAGAAATTATCTTCATAACTTTTTTAGCATCATTTTCAGCTATAGTCATAGTATTATCAGCAATACGTACAATCTCAGCACTTTCAGGCTCAATATTTTTAGCCTTTAAAGCATCAACTATAGAAGATAAAGCTTCCATAGGTCCAGTGATAGTAAATACTTCTTCATCTTGTTCAATATCTTCAGCACCAGCATCAAGTACTATATCCATTAAGCTCTCTTCAGTATTTCCCGCAGCAGGAATAATCACTACAGCCTTTTTCTTAAATTGCCAAGAAACAGCACCGCTTTCTGCTAAGTTTCCGCCGTTTTTACTGAATATAGATCTTATCTCAGCAGCAGTTCTGTTTTTATTGTCTGTAGCAACGTCTACTATGATAGCAACTCCGCCTGGAGCATAACCCTCATAAGACATCTCTTCTATATTAGCACCTTCTCCAGCACCTGAACCTCTTTTAATAGCCCTGTCTATATTATCATTAGGCATGTTAGTGCCTTTAGCTTTTACTATAACCATTCTTAATCTTGCATTTTGATCTGGGTCTGGGCTTCCGCCTTCTTTTACTGCGATTGTTATTTCTTTTGCTATTTTTGACCAAATTTTACCTTTTTTTGAATCATTTGCGGCTTTTTTATGTTTAATACTAGCCCACTTGGAGTGTCCTGACATATTACACCTCTGTTTATTAGATTTTTTATTTATAGATTTAATTTAAAATATTACTTACCTAGATTATATAATAAAAACTAACTATTGTCAAATTTTATTTATTTATTTTAAAAACAAATTAAAGTATTAAATTATATCAAATATGTTTTATACTTCCCTTTTTATATTAGGAGTATAGATTATTCTTCTAAAATCAGAGTCTTTATTGTCCATATCGCCTAAAAATATTCTTTCATGTTTAGGTACTTTTTCATAAGCCTCTTTTAATAATTCTCTATTATAATCTGAAGGATATACAAGATAATTATGATAGCATTCTATTGCATAATCAAAAGCATCTTCTTTACCTGAAATCTTTTTTATATTTTCTTCTATCTCTTTTAATTTTTCTTTTTTATTTGTGTATTTTAAAGCAGGTTTTAATTTAAGTTTTGCAAGATTTTCTATTATGATAGTATCATCTTCTTTTGGATATAAAAGCAGTTCATTTTTCTCAAACATATTTTTTATACTATCAAAGTTATATATATTATTGTCATTATATATAGATATTGTTTCATCATCATAAATGGTGTAGCAAGTTAAAAATATTTCTTTGCTATATGTATAATTAGAAGACTTTCTAAATATAAAATAACTCTTACCATTGGATAAATCATATCCAAATTCCTCTTTCATTTTAAAATCAATAGGATTTGCCAAAAATGATACTCTTAAATTTTCCCATTTTTCTATCTCTCTTTGAGTAATTTTATAAATATTCTGCATTTCAGGATTCATTTCTTTTAACATATTTTTAATGTATTCATAATAATCATCTTTATGAAGCCACTGTGATTCTAAAATTTCAAAATCACCTATTCCATGAATACTTAATTCCTCATTATCTTCCACAAATGATACAACCCATTTTTTCTCCAATGCTTTTTCAAACTGATAAATGTCAAATTTCTCCCAAGCACTAACTACACCATCTTCATAAATTGCTAAATTAGATAAGAAATAAGAACCATTTTTTATAATACCGAAAAAACTTCTCCCTTCAATTCTTTCTTTTCTATACACATTATTTTTATACATATACAACCTTGCAGCGAAAATTTATATTAATTTTTGATACAAAAAATTAAAGCTCATCAATACTAAAATACCAATGAGCTTAAACTATATTTGTAATAAGACGACTAAATTATCCTATAATTCTCATTATAGATTGGTTTTTCATATTAGCATTAGCTAACATAGCAGCACCAGTTTGCTGTAAGATTTGTTCACGAGTATAAGCAACCATAGATTGAGCCATATCAGCATCACGTATAACACTTTCAGAAGCGATAGTGTTTTCAGTAGCTATCATTAAGCTTTTTACCATAGATTCCATTCTGTTTTGA
>CAKVCJ010000281.1 GCA_934725655.1 uncultured Brachyspira sp. | reverse complement strand
TTATGATACGCCTATGATATACTTTAAGAAATTAAGGAATTCCTAACTGCAATATGTTTGGAACCTGTGCATTTATTTTATTTGATATTTATATTAAATAATAAAAAAGAAAAAGATATTGATATATTCATTTTTAAATGTATAATAAAAATATGGAAGTTAACATATTTTTAGAAAATTTAAAAACAAAAATCTACGGCAGAAATTTAAAAGTATTTGAATCTTTAGAAAGTACAAATACGAAGATGATAGAAGATTTAAACAATGGTGTTTGTTTAGAAGAGGGCAGTGTATATATAGCCTTGAAACAAACAGCAGGCAAAGGCACTCACGGAAACAAATGGGTATCTAATAATAATTTAGGTTTATGGTTTAGCGTATTAGTGTATACTCCGTTTAAAAAAGAGGCATTAAGTTTTCTTCCAGGCATTGCTTTAAGTAAATGCCTAAGAGAAAAATATAATGTAAATGCTCATGTAAAATGGCCTAATGATGTTTTAGTAGAAAATAGAAAAATATCAGGAACACTTATTCAGATTACTCCTATAAAAAATAGAAATGCATGCATAATTGGAACAGGGGTTAATTTATATCAAACAAAAGAAGATTTTCCGTTAGACATACAGCATAAGGCAACCTCTCTTTATATGGAAACTAATTTAAAAGTAGAATTATCTGAGTTTTATAAAGAACTTATTAGATGCTTTGAGGAAGTATACACAAGTGAAAAAAAATTATCAGAATATTTCAGAGAATATAGTAATATGATAGGCAGAGTGATAAAGGCAAAAAAAGATGATGAAGAAATCACTGCTTTAGTTAAAGATATTACAGAGGAAGGATATTTAATAGTTGAAGTTAATAAAAAAGAAGAGACTTGGATATCAAGAGCTTCTTTAGATATAGATACAAATTATTAAAAAATGGAAGTGTAAATTATGAGAAAACCGATACCATATAAAAAACCAGAAGAGAAAAAGAAAGTTAATAAAAAAAATGTTATATTGTTCATATTGTTTGAGGTAATAATAATAATACTTGCTATTGTAACTACTGCTGTTATTTCTTTATTATTTGGTATTACTCCTTATATAAGTGCAGCTATTAGTGCTTTAATACTTATTATATTTACTATTTTTATATCCAAAGAATTTTTATTAAAAATTAAGTAGATATTATGTAAAAAAATGTCCTTGACAAATCAAACATATATATTAATATTATAATGAGAGGTTTTTAAAAGTGGTTGAAGCAAAAATACTTAATTTGGCTATAACAGATAAATATTTCGTTGTAATGTTAAAGCCTGAAAATACTGAAAAAGTTATTCCCATATCAATAGCTACATTAGAAGCTCAATCTATTATGACTAGTCTTATAGGCTATAAAAAAGAAAGACCTCTAACGCATAACCTTATTAATAAGATATTTACTACTTGTAATATCAAATTGCTTAATATAGTTATAGACAATGTACATATGGATACATATTTTGCTAAACTTGTTATTGAATATGATAAGAATAATGTTTTTATAGATTCAAGGCCTTCTGATGCTATAGCATTAGCTTTAGAGTTTAAATGTCCTATATATGTAGAAGAACATGTTATAGAAAAATCCGGCATTATACTTGAAAATGGCGAAGAGGCTTCTGCTGTTCCTTTTGTGTATCAGAGATTTGATAATGAGGAAGAGATTTCTGAGTTAGATGATAATAATAATAATGCAGTGAATAATAATAATATAAAAACCAAAGAAGAAATACAAAGATTATTGGAGCAGGCTATAAAAGAAGAAAGATATGAGGATGCTGCTAAATATAGAGATGAGTTGGATAAACTTAATTGATTTATTTATTAGCTAATAAGGTTTATAAAAAATGAAAAAATATGTAATAATATTTTTATTTATTATTTCTCTAATAGTATATTCTAAGCCTTCGGATAAGATAAAATTTGATGAAAATGAATTAACTTCATTAGAAAAAGATTTTTTTACTAAAATAGATAATGGCGATACAAATGATATAGAGCTGTATTATGATGGTTTTATTATAGCATCTGGAATTACTGATGAAGATGAGTTTAATTTTTATAGGGCTAAATTAAACGATATTAGAAAAATGGCAAAAGATGAACTTTCTCAGTATGCAGATGAAGGGGCTTATGATTTTGGAAATAGACTTTTACTATGGATATATGATAAAGGCATCTTAAAAAAATATTTTGAAACTTCTACTTTATTTCAGGATATGATTTCTAAAGGGGAATATAATTGTTTAAGTTCTTCTATACTTTATTATCTTCTTTATAGTGAGTTTGGCTATGAGGTTACAGGAGTATTAACTTCGAGTCATGCTTTTTGTACTGTTTATACAGAAAAAGGCCCTATTGATGTGGAGACTACTTTGGCTAGAGGATTTAATCCGGGAACTAAAGAAATAAGAAATACGGGAAGCTCTACAATAGTTACTTTTGTGCCTAAACAAAATTATAATAATAGAAATGAAGCGGATATTCTTACATTAATAGCAACATTATACCCCAATTCTATTTCATTAAGAAAAATAGAGAATGATTTAGATAAACAATTAACTATGGCTAAAAAAGCTTATTATTTATCTCCATATACTGATATGTATAATGATAATTTAGTTAATGCTTTTAATAGAGCGGCATTAGAGGCATTAAGAAAACACGATTATGAAAGAGCATATACATATCTTAAAGAGGCATATGAGTTTAACCCTAATAATACTATGACTAAAAAAAATACAGAGCATTATTATAATACTATAGGGGCGGGTTATTTAAGTCAAAAAGATTTTCCTTCAGCAATAAATATATATAAACAAGGAATAGAAGATTTGGGAGAAAATACTACTGTTTTAAAAAGAAATCTTAAAGTCTCATATTATAATTATGCTGTTACAGAATATAATAGCAAAAGATATAATAATG
>CAKVCJ010000280.1 GCA_934725655.1 uncultured Brachyspira sp. | reverse complement strand
AGAAGTTATAATTAAAGCATAGCATTACCGTGCGGCAAGGTGGTACAGCTCGTACGCGGGAAAAAGTTGAATAAAAAATCATATAACAAAATATACTTATTTTTTAAAAATATATTTATCAATGTTTCTTAAATGCTCTTCATAGGTTACAGAGAAAGCATGTTTGCCTGTGCCGTCTGCTACAAAAAATATATAATCTGTCTTAGCAGGATTTAAAGAAGCTTCTATAGCTTTGGCACTGCTTGAACATATTGGGCCTGGTGGAAGGCCTGTATTTTTATAGGTGTTGTAAGGGTGAACCATACGCAAGTCATCATATTTTAAATTTGGTTTTTCTATATAATCACCTTTTACCAAAGTCATAGCATAAATTGTTGTAGGGTCTGCCTCTAATCTCTTGTCTATATTTAATCTGTTATAATATACAGAAGCTATTAATTTAGGGTCATCATTAGGGCCCATCTCTTTTTCTACTATAGAAGCCATAGTTAATACTTCATGTACAGTTCTTCCTATTTTTTTTGCTCTCTCTTCCAAGTCTGGAAATTGTTTAAAAAGTGAATCTATCATATGAGTAACTAATACTTCTGCAGGATTGCCTTTTACTATATAGTATGTAGAAGGAAATATATATCCTTCCGCACTATCAGATGGAATATTATATTTTTCTAATATTTTTTTATCATGACATACTTTTAAAAACTCTTCTTTTGTTGTAAATCCTTGAGTTTCTAAATAGTTAGCTGTTTCATATATGTTTTTACCTTCTGCGATAGTGAGTCTTACCATAGCTTGCTTGCCGCTATTTAAATGCTTCATTATATCTATCATACTCATATTTTTATTAAGCTCATAATAACCGCTTAAAAGTTTTCTGTCGTATTTTAAATGTTTAGCTAATACAACAAATAATCTTGAATTTCTAATGAGTCCTTGCTCTTGTAATTTTTTTGATATATTGTAAGCTCCCTCACCCTGTTTAATTTCAAAGTATACTTTTTGAGAATCTTTTGATATTGGAGTGATTGTATATGCTATTAAACTAGCTATTGCTATAGCGAATATCACAGTTATAGAAACTATTATAATTAAAGCTCTTTTCATAATTTTGCATAAACCTTTATATAATTGATTATTGATTAGTAATTATAAACAAATAAGAAGAAATTGTCAAAGTAATATTTTTATTTAAGTTGACAGGATAATATTAGTTTGTATAATATAAAAATATGATAATATTGTTTTTTATATAAAAGACTATGTGTAATTTATTATTTAAGTTTTTTTCTAATTTTTTATCTTTAAATAAAACTGTATTATTTATTTTTTTTGGTATATTTATTTTATCTTGCAGTAATAGTTCAACAAATCCTTTTGTGCTTCCTCTTGGTTTAACAATAAACCCTTATAATCTTAGCCCATTATCAGCAGTTTATGTAAAAGAATCTATAAATGAAGAACCTCTAACGGTAAAAGTAAAAGGGCTTTATGGAGAGCCTGATATAATTCATACTTATCCTGCAGGTTATGGCAGAGAGTTTGAAATACATGGTATGTTCCCAGAATCTCAAAACACTATTGAGATTACTGATGGTGAAGAGACTATAATTACAAATATTTATATAAGTAAATTAATTATAAATGGAGAGATTATACCAAGCAAATTAAGTATTGATATTTCAAATTGGCAGGAAGATGAAAAATACAAAAATAATCCAGAAATGTATTTTCTTCATTATACTTATGGTTTAGATTCTTGGGACGGAACTGGAAGTGTTGCTGTATCTAAAAATGGATATGTGAGGTATACTTTAAAAAAATATACACCTTCAAAAGTGAGGGTTGAAGATGGCAGAAATGTTATTTATGTATTATCAGGATATAATATAATTGATATGTTGGGTAAGCCTTTAGTAAATATACCTCATTTAAATCATCATGATACTGTAAAAGTTGATAATAATTATTTTTATTTATCATCATCTTCTTTTGGTATGGGGGATATGTTTGGGGTTGTTGATAAAAATGGAAATGATATCAAATTTTTAAGTTTTGGAATGTTAATAAAAAACTCATTAGATTTAAATACTTATCCTGAAGATGCTGATACTTTTAAAGAAGTTGTATATGGAGAAACTGTAGATAACATATACACAGAAAATGGACAGAAAAAAAATATAGATTGGTTTCATTCTAATTCTTTGGTTTATGATTCTGATACTGATATTTTATATGTATCATCAAAACATAGAGGTGTATTAGCTATAGATTACAGTGAATGGAAGTTGATATGGTGGATGGTTAATGAAAATCATACATATAATGTTAATGGAAAAACTACTCAGCTGTATAATTTAAAATCATTAGATAAATATAGAGTTAAAGGAGATGCTATTGCAGAAGGACCTTCTGGGCAGCATGCTTTATTTTTGCTTGCTAATGGCAATTTAGCTATGTTTGACAATCAGGTTGAAGGTAAGAAACAATCAAGATATATTGAGTATAAAATAGGCAATGTTAATGGACAATATACAGCATCAATAGTAGAAAAGATAGAAATAGATGATTTAAGTGCAAGTATAACTTCTGATATAGATTTTTTATGTGAAAATTATCAGAATATCCTTATAACTTATGGAGCTACTACAAAGGTAATTGTTGAAATAGAAAAATATAGCAGGAATAAATTGTTTCAATTAAAGGTGCCTTTTGGAACTCATTTGTACAGAGCAGATAAAATGCCTTTGTATTATGATGAGGGAAGGATTTATTCAGAGGATTGCAATTTGAAGAATTCTAATTGATTTTGTAGAGTTAAAAATGAATTAAGGCTTGATTGCAATATTGTGATTGAGCCTTTTTTATAATTCTATATGTAATAATTGTACAAAATCGTTGACAATTTATCAGTTTTATGATATACTACATAACTGTATAATTTCTAACAAAAATTCAAAAAATAGGGTAAGTATATGAAATACGAAAT
>CAKVCJ010000279.1 GCA_934725655.1 uncultured Brachyspira sp. | reverse complement strand
TGGTGGCTTTGCCCCCACACCCCCACTTCTTTTATTGGTATAAAAGAAGCAAAAGAACTGCATTTAATGAAGCCTAACTTTTTATGTATAGACAAAATATAAACATTATTTTAAATTTATATATTCCAAACATATAAAGCTAAAACACTCGCACTTTTTGGTTCTTTTTGCTGCGGGAAAAAGAACAATAAAAAACTTATATACAAAATAAAGTTAATATTTTGTTTTTATATCTGAAACAAAGCACCGCAAATAACATAAATTTATTTTGACAAAATATCAATTTATTAGTATATTGAACTCTCAAATAAATTATTAATGCATCACAAAAAAAACATTAAAAAAACTTTAAGGAGATTTTTGAAAATGGAAAAACTCATAAACAAAACTCTATTAGATTATATTAATGATGTAGATTCGCCATTACCTGCTCCAGGAGGCGGAAGTGTTACTGCTGTTGCGGCTAGTTTGGCTTGTGCTTTGGCTGGAATGGTTGCTCATCTCACCGTAAACAAAAAAAAGTTTAAAGAATTAGATAAAGAAAAACAAATTGCTTTCAATAATGCTGTAGAAAATATAAAACAAATAAAAAATCAGCTAATAGAAATCATAGACAAAGATGCAGAAATGTTTCAATTAATTATGGAGGCATACAAATTGCCTAAAGACACCGATGAACAAAAAGAGATTAGAAAGAATGCTATTTCTGAAGCTGCCAAAAAAGCATTAGAGCCCCCTCTTCAAACGCTTAAAAGCTGTTATGAGTTATTAGAGCATTTTGAGATTATTCATAAATATGGAAATGAAGGCGTGATAAGCGATATAGTATGTGCCTATACGATTTTATATGCCGTAAGCAAATGCTCTATAGTTAATATTAATATAAATTTATCTTCTATAAATGATGAAAACTTTTTACATAATACTAAAAACATATGTTTATATTATTTAAGGGGTATGAAAAAAACATATAAGGAGGTAAAATTTGATTTATTGGACATATAAAATAGAATAATCATTAATATATTTTTTGGATAATTATTTTTCATATTGATATTTTTTTATAATGTGTTATATTGTCCCACTATAAATATGATATGAATTAAATGGTATTTTTATATTTTTCTTTGTGTTTTTTGTTATATATATTTAAGTTAAATATTGTTATTAACTTAAACAATATCTTTTTTAAAATTAGCTGTTTTAGTATTAAAATTGGAGGTTTAAAAAATGAGTATAACTACTAAACACATCATATCTTTAAAAGATGAAGAAAAGCAAAAGATTAAAGACTTTATCAAGAATGAAGGTAAATCTAAAAGGTTGATATCGAGAGCAAACATTATATTAGCTTTAGATGACAAAAAAAACACTGGGCTGACACACACTGATATCGCTAAACAATATAATGTAACATATCATACCGTAGTAAACATAATAAATGAATTCGTTGCTAAAGGATTAGATTCTACTCTAACATACAAAAGAAACCCAAACAGCAACAGAAAAAAGAAAAAAGCTAATTAATAACTAAATAATAATTTTATGTGTTAGGTATTTTCTCTCATTATCTTTAATACCTTAGCACATGAAATTATATCTGCTTCTATATTTCTAAACATACCCTCTACATTCTTATAAATATTGCTTGTAAGATTTATTCCATAATTGATAGTGCTTTTAATCTTGCCTGTCATAACGAGGTCGTCTGTAATAATTACGCCCTTAAAACCCATATCCTCCTCAAGTAACTTTCTATATTTTTCTGACATACTTGCAGGAAGTGCATCATCTATATATTTATTTTTTATATGCGAAACCAAAACCATCTCAGCACCCAAATCTATAGCCTTTTGAAACGGTATTAATTCTTTATTTTTAAGCTCTTCTAAAGTCTTATCTATCACAGGAAACTCATCATGCGAATTAACGGAAGTATCCCCATGACCTGGAAAATGCTTAACAACGCTTATAATACCTGCATCTTTCTGAGCTTTTATTGTAGCTTCAGCCATCTTTGAAACCGTTTCAATATTTGTAGAAAAACTTCTATTATAGATATAAGAATCTTTATTGCTCGGCACATCGCATAACGGAGAGAGTATCATATTAATACCCATCTCTTTTAAAAACTTTGCTTTATTGTAGGCAATATTGTAGGCATACTCTGTGCTATTGCTGTCGCCTATCATTTTGGGGGAGATATCTTTATATTTATCGAAAGGTATTCTAAAGACTTCGCCGCCTTCTTCGTCTATAGAGATTAACATATTTTTGTTAACATATTTCTTTAAGTCCGATGTGAGCCTTTTTAATTGCTCCTCATCTACTATGTTGTAATTAAATAATATAACGCCGGCAACATAATTATCTTTTAATGTTTTTATAGTATCCTCGCTTAATACTGTGTCTGTGATGCCAACCATAGTAAGAAGCCCTCGCCTCTCCTCAATGCTCATACTATTAACTTCATCTATATAATCAGACAAATAAGAATATTTCTTTTTTAATTCCAAAATATATTTTTCATCTTCTGTGATGCTGTCTTTTTTGGTGCAAGAATTAATAGCCAACACAACAATTACAAAACTAAATAAAATTATAATTTCCTTAACAGCTTTGAAATTTTTAAACATAATTCACTATCCTCTGTTTTAATATTTTTTATCTTTTGCCTGTTTGCTTTGTAAAACTTATAATCAATAACATTAAGCAAATTATTATTGATAAGAGAGTATTTATTAATATAATCAGTCATTACAACGCCGTTAAAATGAAGGCTATTAAAAATATAATCTCTGTATAATTTTTCATTTTTAATATGGCTCATCACAAAGAAGTCGCTTTCTCTTGCCGACAAGAAGGTTTGTTTTGAGTCTATTATATTTTCAACATTTTTTATATTATCTAATATATATAACTCATCATCATAGTATTTTGGAAAATATTTTGCGGCGGTGAGGACGCCACTGTCTTTATACGCCTTA